>DANJ01000026.1 GCA_002497285.1 Candidatus Pacearchaeota archaeon UBA92 | reverse complement strand
AACCTGTGTTTCCATTTTTATCTCCACGCGAAGCGCGTTGTCGTGCTCCGCAAAGTTTATTTACGTGAGAAAGCTACCACTACAAATGTTGTTCAGGGAGCAACAACTTGCTCTCCCTGTTTTATATTTATTTTAGTAGAAATAATTACCGCAATTCATTCATTGGCTTGAAAGCCAAGGATTTCTTGCGGAAGGATTAAAAGCATCCGTCGGTTTATTCGAACAAGTTCTCATACCTCCATTGGCTAGAGACTTCGCCTTCGCTCAGTGTATTAAAAGCCTCTGGAGGGAATTGGACCCCCGACCCTACCTTAAATATTCTAACTTCTTAAGCTGGCGTGGATTAGAAAAACCTATTTTCTTTATGAATAATTTTACATTTTTTTCTCCGTTTATTTGGATTTGTTTTGCCTTGCAATCTTTTTTACCATGAATCGAGTGTGAAATTTTATATTTCTGCAGAATATCGTGAATCTGACTTATTAGCCTGTGACTAGTGGATGTGTAATTTATCCGAACGTAAGGTTTTTTGTAGGAATGTCTTTTGTCAAACCCCACCCCTCCATCTGCATTAAACATTCCTCTAAGAGTATAATTAATCATGATTTGCGAAGAATTAAGAATTTCTTTAGGAATTTCAACAGTATAACATTTAATTCCTGCAGGAATATTAAATCTCTTTGTCAATAATTCAAAAACTCTTTTAGAATAAAGATTAACATACATCCCACTCGCTCTGACTGTAATTTTAGGAGAAATATTAAAAAGTTTCATGCATATGCCTGAAAGATTATTAAAATAATATTCATTATCTAGAAATTTATCTCCTGCAATTTGCGTCTGATAAAGATTTCTATATTTGTTTGTGCAACCGTCGCCAATGATCACTCCCAAAAACTCGCATAAACTCTCTGTTAAAGGCATATTTATGTCAAACTCATATTTTACCCCTTTATTTTTATTTGCTTTATTTCGACCTAAATCAAAATATTCTTTATTTATTGTGTAGGCTTTTAGACCGCCCTTTACTTGACCCCAATTTTCCTTTTTTCTTAATATTTGATTCATATAATTTTTTCTTTTTGACAGATTGTTTATCAGATTTAATAGCCTGTTAAATTTAACTTCTGGGAGCGAGATTTTTCCTCTCTTGTAGTTTTCTAACATGGATCTGTTTGTGCTAATATAGTCTGCTATTTCCTTCCAAGGCAGATTAGACGACTCTTTGATATCCTTAAAGAACATCTCTAAATGTTTACTATTGTGAAAGATTATTCTGCTCATATGAATAATACGAAAAGACAATATTTATATTTTTATGTTACAGAACTACTAGTGCATTAGTGTAAGCTTCCGCCGAGGATTGAACTCGGGACCTCCGCATTACGAGTGCGGCGCTCTGACCAACTGAGCTACGGAAGCAACATTAACCACTAAGCTATAGAGGCACTCTGGTAGTCAAGGAGACTATAATTGGAAGGTTTATAAATATAGACAAAAATAATTCTTGTTCTGTTGTTATAATTTAATAAAAATGATATTAGTCTGTTTTCTCGACGAGAAATACTTAGAGAATATTTTTTATTAGTCTCAGTCAGAGAAAGATTTATAAATACAAGAGTTTTACGTAAGACATAAAAGTTGTTTTAAAAGATGGTGATAAATAAACAGGCTAAAACTGCGTTGTATAGCGCGTTGGTATTTTCTCTGACTTTGTCAGTTCTATTTTTAATGAGTTTTGTATTTGCAAGTATTGGGGCAACGACTGTTGGTGGACAGACAAATCAGACATTTACTGTTCTTGATGATACAAATCCTACACTTAATATAACTTTGAATAGTAGTTTGACTGGTGGAGCTAACTACACCCCTCAAATTTATATAGTGTTGGATAGATTAGTTAATTATTCTTTTGCAGACAATAGTAGTATAGGAACTAATGCCGTTAACTCCTCTGGTGGTACAGGTACGGTTCAGTTTGACTCAGTGATTTTGACTTCTCCTATAATTGGTTCGCCAAACCACACTTTAAACTTTAGTGGACTTTCATTGGCTGCAGGGGATTCTAATAAGAAGAACTTTTGGTTTAATATCACAACAAATTCTCCTGGGAAGGGATTGAATATAAGTATTGTTGCTTACAACAACACTATTGCAGGAGGTAATGGTACTTCAGAAATGAATTACAATATAACTCTTAACATAAATGATACTTGGCTAATGACATTCACTGCCCCTAGTATTGGAAGTGGAGGATATAGAAATATTGCAGAAATACCTGTTAATATAACAATTACAGGAAATGAAACTTATTCTAATGTTAGTTTCTTATTTTATAATTCAAGTGGTAAAGTGTTTTTGACTAATACAACTGTGTTGGCAAATGCGGCGGGTGCTAATGGTGCAGGAGTTCATTTCTTCAATCTTAGCTCTGCTTCGAGTACGTCTTCGGTTCCTGATGGAATATACTATTACAACGTTACTGTAAATAATACACAGGATGACCATAATGTTACTGTGATGAGAAATGTTACTATAGATACTGTTGCACCTACATATACATTAACAAGAAATACTGCAAGTACAAAAACACAGTTGGTCATTGATATTGCGGTTAGTGATTCTACTGCAGGAGTTAATGGAACTTGTAGTTTAGATAACAGTGAGGCGACAGTGGTTCGGTCTTCAGATGTTGCTCAGCAGATAACTCAGACAGGATTGTTGTGTGGAACCTCTTATTCTTATACAATTAATTGTGTTGATAGAGCAGCAAATGCAGGGGTTAATGTGGCGGGTACATTCTCTACGGATTCATGTTCGAGTGATGGGGCTAGTGGGGGTTCAGAATCAAGTAGTTCTTCTGGAACATGGACAAGCACTTATGCGGATGATAGTAAAGAGCTTAGTGTTCTCGGAAGTGTAAGCAGAGATTTAGGTGCTAAACAGAGAATGAGACTTAAGGTTGCTGGAGAAGAACACTATGTTGGGGTTAAGAGTCTTACTGGAACTAGTGCAGTTATAGAGATTGCGAGTACTCCTCAAGAATATACATTTAATGTCGGAGATGTAAAGAAGTTTGATGTTGATGGAGATGGATTTTACGATATGAGTGTTACTCTGGGATCTATAGCCTCTGCTAAGGCAATGGTGAAGGTATCGCCTATTCATGAAGTAGTAAGTACTACAGAAGAAAAAGCTAAAGAAGAAAGCAAGGTTGGAGGAGAAGCTAGTGGAGAAACTTCAACAGGAAGTAGTGGATTGTCTTCAGGAGCGTGGATAGGAATAATAATCCTCCTAATAGCAGTAATTGCAGTTGTTGTTTACTTCGTTAGAAAGAAGTGATTCTTTTTTATTTATTGTTTAATTCATAGAAAAAGGTTTATTAATTGTGCTTGTTAATTATTAAAATGAAAAGAAAAATTGTTAATCTTTTGAAGTTTACAGGGTTGGATAAAGAAATATTAGAAGGTGTTATAGAAGTTCCCAAGGATTCTAATATGGGAGACTATGCGTTTCCATGCTTCTTGTTAGCTAAAAAATTAAAGAAAAATCCTATTGAAATTGCGAGAGATATAGCTTCCAAGACTAAGAAAGGGAAAGATTTTGAGAGGATTGAAGCTTCTGGAGCGTATGTAAATTTTTTTGTTGATAGAAAAAAACTAGCTGGAGAAGTTATAGATAACGTTGCAAAAAAAGGAAACAAGTACGGTTCTGGTAAACCTAAGAAAGAAACTATAATGATTGAATTTTCTCAGCCAAATACTCATAAGGCTTTTCATTTTGGTCATGTCAGAGGAACTAGTTTGGGAGAGAGTATTGCTAGAATAATAGAATTTTCTGGTGGGAAGGCTATAAGGGCGAATTATTCAGGGGATACAGGCATGCATATCGCTAAATGGTTATGGTGTTATAGAAAATACCATTCTAAAGAAAAAATAATTGATAATGAAAAATGGTTTGCTGATATTTATGTTGATGCGGTAAAGAGACTAGAAAAAAATGAAGATTTGCAGAAAGAAGTTGATGGGATTAATAAAAAATTGGACTTAGGAGATGATAAAGATTTGAATAATTTATGGAAAGAAACTAGAAGGCTTTCTATTTCTTCTTGGAATAAGATTTATCATGAATTAAATACTAAATTTGATGTGCATTATTTTGAAAGCGAGTTTGAGAAGGCAGGTAAAGAAATAGCAAGTAGCCTTGTAAAAAATAAGATTGCCGAGGTTTCTGAAGGCGCGACAATCGTCAATTTTAAGAAATATAGCAAAAACATGGGTGTAATTGTGCTTCTTAGAAAGGATGGAACTGTTTTATATGGGGCAAAAGATATTTCACTTGCTAAGAAGAAATTTAAAGATTATAACTTGAAGAAATCGATTTATGTGATTGGAAAGGAACAAGACTTGCATATTCATCAGATTTTTGAAATTTTAAAGATGATGAAGTTTGAACATAGCAATGATTTAGAATATGTTCCTGTGACTGAAATAAGGTTCCCTTGGGGCAAGATGAGCTCTAGAAGTGGAGATAATGTTATTTACTCTGATTTTAAAAGCCAAATTGTAAATTATGCTTCGAAAGAGGTTGAAAAGAGATATAAAGAACTAGATGGGGCAGAAATCTTTGATAGGGCTTTAGCAATATCAATCGCTGCGATTAAATATTCTCTGTTAAAACAGGATGTTAATAAAAATATAATATTTAATCCTAAAGAGGAGATTAAATTTGAGGGTGATACTGGGCCTTATTTGCTTTATAGCTACGCTCGTGCATTGAGTATTTTAAAAAAAGCGAATTATAAGAAACAAAAAAAGTTTAAAATAACCGAGATCGAGGATTCAGAAAAAAGGCTTATTGGTGAAATAGGAAGACTTCCTGAAATAGTTATTGAATCCTATAATGGATTGAATCCAAGTGTAATTGCCCATTATGCTTATGGATTAGCAAGAACATTTAATGAGTTTTATCATAGTTGTCAGGTAATTGGTTCTGAACAGGAGCAATTCAGATTAAAACTGGTTGATTCTTTCAGTCAGACGTTAAAGAACTCACTTTGGCTTCTTGGCATTAATGTTATTCCTAAAATGTAAATTATCGTCGGATAATTATTCTTTTTCATAACAACAAAGGTTAAAAAGGGGTGAATTTTATAGTCTTAATGGTTATAGAAAGTTTGTTAGTGGTGAGTGCGATGTTATTTGGATTAATATTTTTAGTTCTTATCTTAGTTGCGGTTACTAGGCCAAGACAAATACTAAGAAGTGAGATAAGAAAGACTAGTGGCGAATTAAAAAAAATTAAGGATCAGATAAATGGTAATGAAGAAGAGTGGTAAGGAATTCTAGGATTAGTAAAGTTTAAAAAACACTTTTATCATTTGTTTATGTAGACGAGCCGGCGCGTTAGTCCTGCGCCATTCGCAAACGGACTTCATGGCGAGCTTAAAGGAGCGAGTAATACAGAGGTCTGTTGGTCTTCAGCTGGACGTTGAGGTATTGTCCTGTTCGACTCGACTCCTGTGAAATGGGTCAGACCAGGAATGGAGCAGCCCTAAGCAAGAGTTTGGGTGCTTGCAGGGTCGCAGTACTGAGAAAGGCTTGAAGGTTGCTAACTTGCTAACGTTGAGCAAACTCCCCGTCTACGCTTTATTCTGCTTTGCAGTGAGATTTAAAAACATCTTCCTCTTAAAGTTAGCGAGAAAAATGAATAAAAGAGGGCAATTTTTCATTATGGCTGCAATAATTGTTGTGGTTGTGATATCTGGATTAACTGGTGTTGCTACTTATATAAATGTTGGAAATGAACAGAGAACTTTTTATGATTTGTCTAAAGAAGTTGGCTTTGAAACAAAAAAAGTTCTTGATTGGGGCGTTTTTAATGATAGAGAAATAGATAGTCTTACAGAGGATTTTCTATTCAAATATTCTGATTATATTGGACAAAATGAAGTTATTTTTATTTATGGAAATGGTGAAGGATATAAAGCATTGCGATTTGAAGAAAATAGAGTTGGAAGTATTGGTTTGGATACTGGAATGGTAAAAGAAATAAACATAAACAGAAGAACTGAAAAAAAGGCTAATGTTATCCTGTCAGAAAATGATGTTAGTGTGAGTATCAATGAAATTTCTTACGACTTCAATCTGAGAGAAGGACAGAATTTCTTTTTTGTAATAATAAAAGAGGTACAAAATGAAAGGTTTGTTGCAACAGGATAAAGGGGTTAGCATTATGATTGGATATGTGATTTTAGTAGTTATTGCTGTTGCTCTTGCTACCCTTGTCTTTACATTTATGAAAGTTTATGTTCCTACCAACCAGCCTGTTTGTCCAGATAATATTGCGTTGAGCATTGAAGAATTGAGTTGTCAGAATGGAGCTGTGAGAATACAGATGATGAATCGAGGATTATTTAGTCTTGATGGAGCGTATATAAGAATTGGAGAACCTGGGAGAGAATATAAGACTCTTTTAAATGCAGATAATGTCAGATTCTTTGATTATTTCAATGAAAAAGGACTTCCTCCGTCGGCGTTGTGGCCCAAAAATGGAGAGCCAATGACTTATAGTTATAGTGAAACTGGAACAAGGGTTGTTGAAATTGAGCCTGCCTTGTTTGTTGACGATGAGTGGGTTTTGTGTAATAAGGCAATCATTAAACAGGAAATTGAATGTTTGGGAAGTGTTTTATCTGTGGAGATTACGGAGCCATCTCAAGGGCAAAGCTATGACCCTGGGGAAGAAGTGCCTTTAGCATTTACAATTTATAATGGGCAAGAGCCTACTTGCTGGTATAATCTTAATGGGGAACTTAGTGAATCTGGTGATGTTCCTATCGTCGATTGTATTTCTCCTGTAAATCTTGGAATGTTGAATGAAGATTCTTATACCCTTATAGTTCACGTGAAGAATACTCTAAATCAAGAAGAGGCGAGTGATACTAAGAGATTTAGTGTGAATTCACAGCCTGGAAATTTCAGATTAGATTCCCCTGTATCTAGTCCACCTTATGAATTTAAGGACAAAGTGCTTAATGGGGTGGGATATATCCCTCTTGATTATGGGTTTAGCGGCCAGACGGAGTGTAGAGTAGAATTGTTTGATTATCAGGGGGGGCTTAAGAATAGATTAGATAGCTGTTCAGAAAGTAATTTTCCAATGCCTAAAGAATTGTTTAGTATTGATAGTGATGTGGGCAATTACAATTTGAAATTTACTGCGAATAGTCAGGAATATAATCAGGCTTTCGGAGTGTTGGTTGATCCTGACGTCACTTTAACTGATTTGGGACAGTGGGGTTCTGATGAATGTGATTATAGTGTCGGCTATGAATTTATAGAAAGAAAATATGATTTATTACTTCCTGGAGATTATGGATGTTATATAGATCATATATATAATGGACAGGGCAGAGGACTAATTATGTTTGAGAGTTGTAATACTATGTTGGGATCTGTTGATTTTAATAATCTAAAAACTGGAGTTCATGAGTTTATAGGTTATGTTAAGGATGCGAATAATCGGATTGAAACCCACAGAATCGTAGTTGATGGGAGCTCCTGGAACCCCTCTATTTGTAATGACGAGAATGGAGAAGTCGGACACAATACCTATCCTGTTTAATAGTGAAATTTATATTTACTATAAGTTTTTTGTACCATGGGAAAGATTAAAAAGTCCTCGTCTCTAGTTTAGATATGCATTTGGGGAATAAAAAAAGAGGTTTGTCGCCGGTTGTGGCGACTGTGCTATTGATAACGATTGTGATTGTTATTGCTTTAATTATATTCTTATGGGCAAAGGGTTTTGTTTCTGAAAGAGTGCAGAAATTTGGACAAGCCGTCGAATATTCGTGTGGAAATCATGAGAAGAGTGTTGATTTCGTTGCAGATTATGTTGCGACTGGAAATAAAATCGGATTAGTTAATAGGGGAAACGTGCCCCTCTATGGGGTTGTTGTAAAGGAAATCAGGCCTGGAGCAGCTTCCAAAGTTAATACAAAGGAGCCTTTTGGAAGAACTCTTAGTGTTGGAGAAAGCAGAGAGATTGAATTAGAAGATTTAGATTCGAGATCTAAAAATCTATTAATTGTACCTATAATTTTAGGCCAATCTGGAGCTGAAAGAGTTGCATATACTTGCGATGATGCATTTGGATTTCCGATTGAAATAAATTAAAAAGGTATAAAAAGTTAAAATGAATAAGAGAGTGATGAATAAGAGAGGTTTGTCGCCGGTTGTGGCGACTGTGCTGATTATAATGATAACTGTTGTTGCTGCTACAATGATTGCTGTTTTTCTTATCCCTTTCATAAATGACAGGCTTGGAGAGGGAAAGGGATGCTTTGAAGTTTTAGGAGATATATCTTTTCATGGAACCGAATATGGGTGTTATAGTGGAACTCAAGGTGAAGTCACAGGATTTTCTGTTAGTGTTAATAGTGATAAGGTTCAGGGATTCACCCTTTTAGCGGTTAAGGGCGGGGCGTCAGATAGATATAAGATAGTTGATGGTGTAAGCTCTCCAGATTTGAAAATGCTTGGAGATGGGTTATTTGGGGGCGAAGAAATATATCCCCTTGAGTTTCCTGGAGAAGGAGGAATTAGAACTTATGTTTACAATGGCGCAGTGGATAGTTTTGAAATTTATCCGATACTGAAAGATGGGGAACAATGTGAACAAAGTGGTCAATTTGAACCCAATCTGTGTCCAAGAAATGATATTGTTGATTGTTTAGTGAATGGAGTATGCTAACTGCAGATGAAAAAGGGACAAATCTGGATTGAGACTGTAATTTATACACTTATAGGGCTTGTTCTAATAGGGCTTGTCCTTGCTTTTGCAACTCCTAAAATAAATGAATTCAAGGATAAAGCGATAATAGACCAAACAATAGATTCTTTGAAGGGACTGGATTCCAAGATTTCTGAAGTTATTCAAGAAGGTCCAGGAAATGTAAGGAATGTTGAATTCGGTATGAAAAGAGGCGATTTATATTTTGATTTAACAGAAGATAAAATTTATTATGTTATTGAAGATAGCCGAGTTTTATATTCGGAGCCTGGAATAGAAACTGAAATAGGCAGAATAAAAATTCTTACTGAAGAAGGAAGTATTAATAATAAGATAACCTTGACCTTGTATTATGATAGCGATTTGGTATTTCAGGAAAATGCCCTAAAAAAGTTCACTGCTGCTCCAACGCCTTATAGATTTTCATTAAGCAATAAGGGATTTGAAAATGATAGAGAAGTGATTCAAATTGAAGAATTTGGCTGAATGTGAAGGTTTAAATAAAAAATTTGCTATCTGAAATTATAAAATGGTGATAAATATTAATGCTCATCCTGTAGTTCCTGCTTTGCCAAGGATGAATGATAAGACGCAAGTAGATATTAGATATTCCTTAACATCCCCTTATGCTAATGCCCATATAAGTTGGAACCAAGGCTCAAAAGAATTGGTTTATGAGGTTGAAGAACCTTTTCTGGATTCCTATGAAAAAGATGTTTTGGACAAACTTGAGAAAGGGATGACTGAATTGGTAAATGTTAATTTAGTTATTGAAAGAACTCCTGACAAGATACTTGATTATATCGATAAGACTGCGAGATTGCTTATAAAAGAACTGAATATTAAAATTAGTATGGGGAGTTATGAAAAACTTTCTTACTATCTATATAGAAACTTTGTTGGTTTTAACGAAGTGGATTCCCTGCTTAATGATTATTTTATAGAAGATATTGAATGTAATGGTGTCAATACTCCAATCTACATTGTTCATAGAATTTATAGAAATATAAGGACTAATGTTAAGTTTGATGATATAGAAACGCTTGCAAGTTTTGTTGAAAAACTGTCACAGAGAGCTGGAAGACATATCTCTTATGCCCAGCCTTTGCTTGATGGAACGCTTAGTGATGGGAGCAGAGTTAATGCTACATATACAAAAGATATTACTTCTAGAGGTCCTACATTTACTATAAGAAAGTTCACAAGAGTTCCATGGACACCAACACAATTGATTGCGTTGAATACTTTAAGTCCTGAGATGCTTGCTTATTTCTGGATACTTTTGCAATATAAATCAAATATCTTCATAATTGGGGGAACAGCTTCTGGTAAAACGACTTTACTCAATGCCCTTGCTTTTTTCATTCCTCCTGAATCTAGAGTAGTAAGTATAGAGGATAGCGTTACAGGGGATTCCAGGATAATAATCAGAAAGGGAGAAGAAATCAGCAACATCACGATAAAAGAGTTTGTGGATGAGAAAATGGATGCGGAAGTTTTAACAGCAGATGAAAGAGGCAAAATAATCTGGACAAAGCCGTCAAGCCATATCAAACATCTTGTAAAGAAAGAGATATATGAAGTGACTACTGCAACCGGAAGAAAGGTTAATGTGACGCAAGACCATTCTCTCTTCTGTCTGGGAGAAAATAATAATTTTAAGGAAATTAAGCCGACAGAACTTGTTGAAGGAAAATCCTTTATCGCAGTCCCTAGAATGCTTCCTATATCATGTCTTATCAGGAAAGAGATAAATCTCATGGATTACTTAGACCATTTCAGAGACGATTTTCTGCAGGGAGAACCTATCAAAAGAATGCTATCGGGATATGATTATCACAAGCTTGGTGTTGAAAAGGAATGTTATAGATGGTGGAGAAAAAATAATATAATAAAAGTGAATGATTTTATTAAGTTAGGAATCAGTTTTTCAAGAGAAGAAATCAAAAATATAAAGATTAAGAGCAAAAATACTTCTTCAATACCTGTCCTATTTGAGATAACTGATGAATTCCTGAAATTTTGCGGGCTTTGGCTTGGAGATGGAAGCTATGATAACCATAACAAGAACTCTGTGATAATATCAAATGTAGACAAGGAGTGTATAGGCGTCTTCAAAAATGTGGCCAAATATTTAAATTCCAAATATTCTGCGATGGATGATGGGGGGGTTTCCCTTAGGATACACAGCACTGTATTCTATAAGCTGATGAAATATGTCCTAAAATTTGATGGATACTCCAATACTAAAAAGATACCCTCATTCATTTCCGGATTATCTAATGAACAGCTTAAACTATTTATACAGGGATATTTCAGTGCAGACGGCTGCGTTAAAAAGAACGAAGTCTCATGCGCTTCCCAAAGTTATGAGCTGCTTCAGGAGATGCAGTCTTTGTTTCTTAGATATGGAATTATCTCCCGCATAAATGACTTTAACAGAAAAGATAAGTGTATTAACTTATCAATCTCCTCTTCTGAAAATATTCAAAAGTTCAAAGAGATAGGATTCCTGCAGGACAGGAAAAACCTGATACTAAACCGGATGAATAAAACAGCACATCATACAGTTTTAGATATAATTCCTATGTCTGCTGGAAAAATTAAAGAGTTAAGAGAAATAAGCCTAGAAAAGCTTCAGAATCATTATCTTGCCGGAAGGCAGAATATAGGCAGAAATTATATGCAGAGAATTGCGCCTGCTGGCTGTGAATTTAATGACCTGTCACATAACGATATTTATTGGGACAAGGTTAAAAAGATAAAAAAGCTGGAAAGCAGTGAAACAGAGGTGTTTGACTTGAGCATACCAAAGCATGAAAAGTTCCTGTGCAACAACATTTTTGTCCATAACACAAGAGAACTAAACTTGCCTAGAGAGAACTGGATACCTTCTGTCGCTAGAACTTCTATAGGTGTAGGAAAAATCGGAGAGGTTGATTTATTTGATCTTCTTAAAAACTCATTTAGACAGAACCCAGATTATGTAATTGTGGGAGAAGTTAGAGGTAAAGAGGCGTTCGTACTTTTCCAAGGTATGGCTTCAGGACATCCATCTATGGGTACTATCCACGCTGATTCTCTTGAAACAATGATAAGAAGATTGCAAACTCCCCCTATCAGCCTATCGCCTTCTCTAGTAAATACACTTGACTGTGTAACTGTTATTTCTCATGCGATAGTCAAGAAGAAACAGACAAGAAGACTTAGAGAAATTGTTGAAATTGTCAATGTTAATCCTGATGGCGGAGCGATAATAAATACCCCTTTTTCATGGAATCCTAAAGAAGATATATTTTATTTTAAGAAACAGAGTAAAGTCTTTGAAAAGATTGCTGAAAGATATGGTCTTTCTACTGAGGTATTGCAGAAGGAGTTTATATTGCGAGCTAGACTGTTGTATTCAATGTATCAGAATAAAGTGTTTGGTTTTACAGAGGTACAGCGAATCATAAATGATTATTACATAAATCCAGCGGATGTTTTAAGAAGATTTGGGTTGGGTTGAAAAATATATAAACGTCATTTTGCTTCTTAGAGCATGAAAAAAATCAAAGATTTTTATATCTTAAAACTATTAAAAATTAGGGAGAAGAGATAGTTTTAACATGAGAAAAGAAGAGGGGATTATTCTAATTCAGCTTGTTGGGACTTTGAAAGAATCTGTTTCTAAGCTTGAGAATGCATACAATAAGAAAGATGAAAAAGGTCTTGAGAGTGTGAAAAAAGAAATATTAAACCTGCAAAAAAAAATAGGGAGCCTTATTGATTAAAATGCTTGATGAACTAAGGGCAAATATTGAAACAGAAGAGAAATTGGCTGTTGAGCTTGTGAATTTTTTGAATAAGGCTGAATATGCAAATTCTAATGAACGTGAGTTAATATTAGGAATGGTTAATTCTTTGAAAAACAGGTTGAAACTTGTAAATGGGGCTGTTTCAAATCTAGTATTGCATGTTTCTTTGGCTAAAAAATTCAACGATGTGAAACGGGCTAATTTTAAAGAGATTGAAGAAGAAAATAAAAGAGTTTCAATTAATAAAAAAGATTCTGTGAGGTATGAACATGAACTAAGAATAAGCAAAGATTTGATAAGGAGATTAAATAAGAAACGTGCACATGAAACAGTTGCAAGAGATAATTATAGGGGGGCAGGTCTATATTCAAGATTTGCTAATGGATTTTTTCTTAACACTTCGCAAAAGTGGCTTAAAAGGGGAGATTTTAAGAGTCTGATTAGCGATTTGAAAAAAAGTAATTTGAACATATTAAGCTCGACTTATATTTCTCTTATGATTATGAGCACTGTTATCGGTTTCCTATTTGGTATTGTTTTGACAACCGTTCTCGTATTTGTTGGTGTAAGTTCAAGTTTTCCATTTATAGGTTTATATGATGGAGGGTATTTGTTTAGACTGCTTAAGCTTTCTTGGTTAGTTTTAGTAATTCCGCTTGGAACATGGTTTAGTCTATATCTTTATCCCGGAGCGGAAAAAAGATCTGTTGGAAGTAGAATAGACCAAGAACTTCCTTTTGTAGTTATTCAAATGGGTTCAATATCTGGAAGTGGTATAGAGCCGGTTGAGATATTCAAGATAATTGGTACTAGTGAAGATTACAAATGTGCAGGAAAGGAAATAATTAAGCTTCTTAATCAGATTAATATCTACGGTTATGATCTTGTAACTGCCCTTAACAATGTTTCAAGAACAACGCCTAGCATAAAACTTTCTGAATTGCTTGGTGGATTGAGCACAACAATTAGCTCTGGAGGTGATTTGGGTACTTTTTTTGAAAAAAGAGCGGACACCTTGCTTAATGAATATGCTTTAGAAAGAGAGAAGTTTACCAAAGTTGCTGAAACATTTATGGATATTTATATCAGCGTCGTTATAGCAACTCCGATGATATTACTCCTCTTGCTTGTGATGATTTCTGTTTCGGGAATCTCATTAGGCGTTGATATCAATGTTATGAGCTTCTTAATTATCTTTGTTGTTGCAATAGTAAACGTTTTATTCCTTATATTCCTTCATTTGAAGCAACCAAACTACTAAAATGAAATTAACAAAACCCCACTGGATAGGAATAAGCTTTTCCTCGATTATTTTAGTATTGGACTTAATCTTTTTTATTGGAGATGACATTTTCCTATTTCTCTTTGGTATAGCTGTCGCGATATTTTTCCTTCCATTTCTGCTTGCTATTCTTGTTGAAAGCAGTAGAGAAAGAGAAAAGAATGAAATGTTTCTGGAGTTTTCAAGAAATCTTGCTGAAAGCGTTAAGACTGGAACTCCTATAAGCACTAGCATTAACAATATGAAAGACAAAAATTTTGGTTCTTTGTCTCCCCATATTAAAAAACTTGCGAATCAGATTTCTTTAGGCATTCCATTGAGTAGGGCTTTTGAAACCTTTTCTATAGAAGTAGAGAGTAACACAATAAAAAGAGCAATATCCTCTATAAGGGACGCTGAGTCTGCTGGAGGAGAGATTGATATGATTCTTGATTCTGTTGCAAGTTCAGTGAATCAGATAGAGAAATTGAAGAAAGAAAGAAAATCTGCAATATACAGCTTAGTTGTACAGGGATATATAATATTTTTAATTTTTGTGGGCATCATGCTTATAATGGAATTTAAAATACTTCCTTTGACTTCTGGAATCAGTAGCCTTGAGGGGATAGGCAGCTTTGGAGGCTTTGGAAGCGGTGCTGTTGCAACACCTGAACAATTGGCAAGACCTTTCCTTTATCTGCTCCTGATTCAGGGAATTTGTGCAGGATTAACAATAGGAAAACTTTCTGAGGGAACAATTAAGGCTGGAATAAAACATTCATTTGTACTTACCTTCTTAGCGTTTATTATCTCAACAGGAACTAAATTATTTCTAGGTCCTCCTGTTCCAGCTTTTTAATGATGTAAAAAATTTCGTTTTCGTAGTTTAAAATTTTAAAAGTATAACCTATTTTTTTTATTAGCGTTTCAAACCATTGCCTTTTTTTGTTATTCATTGGTTTCCCTGAAAGGGTTACTGTTGAAAAACTGACTATTATTATGTTACATTCTAAGGATTTGATTAAGTCCTCAACTTTTTTATGAGACAATTTAAGAATATCTATTACCTTAAGGATTAAACATAAATCTGCCTTGGGCAATAAAGGGATTTTTCTTAAGTCCGAGATAAAAGTCTTTCCTTTTATGCCTGACTTCTTGAAAAATAATTGAATTAGTTCGAGGTTTTTTTCATCTATGTCTGAAGCATAATAAAAATACCTTTTATCAGCCAGAGCTAATGGATTTAGACCGCATCCCAAATCTAAAATTGATTTTGGATTGAGAGAGGAGATAGTTTCTTTGAGTGTTTTATAAAAATTTAGACGTTCTCTTGTTGAAGAATGTGATTTTAATATTTCTTCTATTTTATTCTGTTCTATTAATTTTTCAGGATTTTTTATCGCCTTGAATCTACCAACATAATTCCTTAATTCTCGCCTTATCTCTTTTATAACTATTTTTTCATCTTTCTCTGATAAAGGATTAAAATTGTGCTTTTTTATCAATTCTAGAACGATAGAGTCAGGAATTCCCGAAAGCTCTTTCTTTGCCTTTATCTTATCAATTATATTCATTAGATAAATTAGTAAGAAAGTTATTTAAATGTAATTTAGCTTTTCATAATATGAAAAAGAGGGGTATGCAGCACGTTGAGTTTATAGTGGCTTTTGTTTTATTTGCAGGATTTCTGATATTTGCACTTTACTTTTTTAGCCCGATTAGAGGTGATAGGGTTGTGGATTCAACTTTATTCTATACTATGGATGAGATAGCAAAAAATGTTAGCACTATGCTTGAAACTTTTTCTGTGAGTCTTGATCAAAGTGTTGTTGATGAAAAGATAGCCATTCCTTTAGTAAGAGAGAATGTTGGAATAATGGCAGAAGACTCTGTAGGCAATGAGCTCGAAGCTCAAATCACTCCTGGATTTGTTAATATTAATAGAAGAAACCAGAGATTTTTTGTTATAATGTTCAGCGAGGAGTTTGATAACGGAGAGGTTGGAGGTGCAATTAGACTTAATGAAAAGAATTATTCTATTTCTTCATCTGACAAAAGAGATGTTTTAAGCGAAAAGGAATTCAATGAACTTGTAGTCAAATATGGAACCGATGAAGGATATCAGAAACTAAAGGAAGATTTTCATCTTTCTAAGAGGGCTAATTTTGGATTTTCACTTATATTCTCTGATGAAAAAATTGATGCCCAAAGAACTGTGCCTGAGGGTTTAGAAATTTTCTCTGATTCAAAAAGATATGAAGTAGTAAGAAAAAATAGTATTGAGTTTGCAGATTTGGAAGTAAGAGTATGGTAATTAGAGATAAAAGAGGTATACTGAAGATTATCGAAGCAACTATTGCTATTCTTTTAGTGTTTGGATTCTTACTTGTTATTCAGGTAAGAAATAAAGATGTGAGCCTTCCAAATTTTAGTGAAAAAATTTATGACATGCTTGAGGAAATATCTAAAACTCCAAGTCTAAGGGCTGAAGTTTTTAACACGGATTCCATGGGGTTCATTCCTGCTGGACCAATTTATGATTTTGTCCATGATAAAGTTCCTAGCTATTTAACAATAAAAATAAGAGTTTGCGATGAAATAGATAAAATATGCTCCTTGAATGAATTTGTCAATGGTGAAGTTTATTCTGGAAACAGGGTAATTGTTCCTTCTGTTGAAGAGGGGGCATTAAATACGAAAAAGTTAAGTATCTTCTTATACCGCAATCAAGATGGATAAATATAAATTTCTTGAACATACGGCAGATATAAAGTTTAAGGCTTATGGTAAAAATTTAGAAAAAATATTTGAAAATGTTGCTTTGGCAATATCTGATATTTTGTCCAGAAGTGGGGAAGTCGGCGATAAGTCTTGGAAAGATATCGAAATTGAAGGAAAAGACAATGAGTCTATTTTATATGATTTTATTGATGACCTTATCTATTTACTTGATGCAGAGAATTTTCTTGTAAGCCGCGCAAAAGTAAAAATAATTAACGGAAAATTGAAGGCAAGAGTTTTCGGAGATGATGCCCTACGATACCCTGACTTAGACCATATTAAGGCGGCGACTTATGCAGAAATGTACGTGAAAAAAGTTAAAGATGTCTGGGAAGCTCAGGTTGTTGTGGATGTTTGAGATATTAAACTCAAAAAGCCATCTGAGAAAAATTTTCAGGATTTTGGAAAAAATTTCTTCTGGAAACTTCCCTTAGGCACGCTTGTTTTTTACTATTAAACAAATCATTTATATCTCCAATGGGGTATTTTCCTATATCTTTACCGTAAGAAAGAATTTCATTGGCAACCCTTTTCAATTCTTCTTCGAAATTAGATAAATCTTCTTTGGAAAAAGAATAGACTTTCTCAACACCGAGTTTAAGATAATGGAATGAAGTTTTTTCTGGAAGAAAGTTCTTCTTTTTGTGAATTAAATAATTATAGAATAATGCTTGCCTTTCAAAGTCTTTGCTTTGATTGACGCTATTGCTTGTTTTGTAATCTACAATTACCTTTTCTCCTCCGTATTTTTTCCTTGCTTGCAAGTCAACTATTCCCTTTATCCCTATTTTCATTATTTCATTCTCAACAAATGGGAAATTTATAGTTTCTTCACAGATATGTTCTTCGTGTTCTTCTACAATACTCATTCCTTTAAGTAAAGCCATTAGATATTCTTCTTTATCTAAGACGCCTCCTTTGATATCTCTGTGGATTTCTAAATTACATTCTTCCCATTTCTCCGCAAATAAAGAGTAGACCTCATCTTTATCTAATTCTCCACTTGCGTATTTTTCTAAGCAATCATGAACTATATTTCCGGATAATCCATAGCAAACAGGAACTTTTGTATCATCTGGAACTTTTGCTATATATTGAAGATAAAAAAGTAAAGGGTTTTTCATGAAAACATTCAGACTGCTTGGAGAAAGATTGAATGAAATCTTCTTACTACTAGTCCCTCCCTCTTTTTCGTTCATTATGGTGTATAATTTGAAGTGCTTAAATAGTTTTGCGTATAATCTGATAAATCACCAAATTAGAAAATATAAAAAGCCTTTTGGATAGGTTATGGAATGATAAAGAGAAAATCCGAGAACGTTTGGGAAATTCCTAAAGAAGGAAAAATGAAAGTGCCAGATAAACATAAGCTATTTATAGTAAGTTGTTCTTAGTATTTAAGTAAAACTCTTGAGAAATTGTTTGATATATAGTCTATAATTAGAAAAAGGATAAATGGGATTGGCACAATCTATTTTGAACTTAACATAAACAAGAAAGCAGAAGTTTTAAAGCTTATAAAAAACAATCTAATAGGGAGGGATTATAAGAAAGAATGGTTAAAGTTGAAAGGATAGAAAAATATATTTGGAAGATAGAAAAAAAGGGGAAAATGCAAGTTCCTGTAATGATATTTGCCTCTGAAAAGCTTATTGATAATATTAAGAAAGATAAGACACTTGAACAGGCTGAAAATATGGCTATGATGCCTGGAGTAGTTGGACATGTAGTTGTGCTTCAGGATGCTCATCAGGGATATGGTGCGTGCATAGGGGGAGTATCTGCATATGACTCAAAAAAAGGAATTGTTTCACCTGGACAGATTGGCTACGATATTAATTGTGGCGTTAGATTAATAGCAACTAATCTGAGCAAAGATGAATTTATGAAAAAGAGAAAGGAAGTCACCAATGATATTATGAGAAATATACCTTCTGGAGTAGGAATAAAGGGGGAATTTAGTTTTAGTGAGAAAGAATTAAAGGAAATTCTTGAACAGGGAGTTAAAAAATTAATAGGCAAATATGCTTTGAAAGAGGACTTAGAAAGAATTGAAGATAATGGCTGTATTTTGGGTGCGGATGCTTCAAAGATTTCTGGAAAGGCACTGGGAAGAGGAAGAAATCAGCTTGGAACACTGGGGGCTGGAAATCATTTTCTTGAAGTACAGGAAGTAGAAGAAATTTTTGATAAAAAGACTGCTAAAGTATTTGGACTGAAAGAGAATCAGATAGTAATAATGCTTCATTCTGGAAGCAGAGGTTTAGGACACCAGGTTGCTTCTGATTATATTAAAAAAATGGAAGAAAAATATGGGTTTAAGCATTTACCTGACAGAGAATTGGCTGCTGCTCCTTTAAATTCTGAACTAGGTAAGGATTATCTTGGGGCGATGAGAGCAGCTGCTAACTTTGCTTTTGCAAATAGACAATTCATGACCTTTAAACTCAGAGAAGTATTTGGGAAGCATTTTCCTAAGAGTAAGTTGAATATTGTTTATGACCTTGCACATAATATTGCTAAATTTGAAAAGTACAAAGTTAATGGAAAACAAGTAGAATTGTGCGTGCACCGAAAGGGAGCTGCTAGAAGTTTGGGGTCTGGAAGAAAGGAAATTCCTATCAAATATAGGAAGACTGGGTGTCCAGTTTTAATTCCAGGAAGTATGGGCTCTTATTCGTATGTTCTTTCTGGAACTAAAAAAGCGGAGGAGTTGTCATGGGGTTCAACTGCACATGGGGCTGGAAGAGCAATGAGTAGAAAAAGGGCAATGGATGAATTAACAAAGGAACATGTAAAAAGTGATTTGGAAAAACATGATGTTTACATAGAATCCGGAAGCGTTAAGGGAATTGTTGAAGAAGCTAGAGAAGCATATAAGGACGTTAATGAAGTTGTTAGGGTGAGCGACGAGCTTGGGATAGGAAAGAAGGTTGCAAGATTGAAACCTCTCGCGGTTATTAAGGGTTAATAATCTTTATAAAGTTCTATTTATTGCTAGATGGATGAAGAAGGGGTTGATGTTGTTTGCTATATTTCTGACTGTTTTAAGTGTTAGTTTGATGTATGAAGTTAGTGCACGAACGGTTTGTTCAAGTTCTGATCAATTAATTTTTAAAATTTCTTCTAGCACTTCTAACACAAATGCACATGGAGAAGTTTGGAATGGAGCTGGAAATTATGAAGAAGAGATTTGTTATGATAAAATTTTTAGCCCCCCATATTCTGGAGGAAATCCCCATGTGTGTGATGGAAATAATGAAGTCTTAGTTCTGTCTGGAGATACGAATGCACATGCTGAAAAATCTGGATTAGGAAATTATAATGTCCCTATTTGTTATGGTGATTTGAATTGTGTTGCCCAAGGACCTGCTTGCTCAGGAGATTATTTTGAAGTTGCAACTATCTCTTCAAGTACTAATGGTCATATAGAAACAAGGGGTGCAAATAGTTTTACTTCGGGGCTTAAGATTTGTTGTACTTCTCCTAGCGCAAGTGGGGGGAGTAATGGAGCAATAGACAATGTAGAATGGCAGAATACTGCTGGGCGTAAAATAACTGAAACGAATGTGGGAAAAACCGTGAGAATGTATGCTGCTACAACTGCACAAGATGGAGAAACTATTGAGTTTTATGCGTGGGATGACGATGATGAAAATGGTGAATTCGATTTTGGAGATGAAGCTTTGTTTGACAATCCCGTATCTACAACTGTTAGTGGAGGAGTTGCTAAATTTGATTTTGACATAACTCAAGAATTAATTGATAGACAGGGACTTGATGATTATTTTCTTGATTGTAACAATGGCTTAGAATTTTACTTTGAAGCAAATATCTTGGGCTCACAAGAAAAAATATCAAGCGGATTACTTAGTGTTGATTGTAATGAGGGACAAAATGAACCTCCTCACTCAAATATAACGAGTCCAGAACATAGGGGAATTTATTTTAACAATACTAATATTGAATTTAATCACAGCAGTTTTGACGATAGTGGTGCAATTGTTGGTTTCCTTTGGACAGTTTACAAAGATGGTGTGTTTGAATTTGAATCGAATGAAGAAAGTTTTAATCATATTTTTACAAATGCAGGACAGAGAACAATAACCCTTAAAGTAACTGATGATGAAGGTCTTTGGGACGAAGACCAAATATCAATCTTGGTAATTGCCAGCCCTGGAATGCTTGCTTATATCAACGACCCATTACATCATCAAGTGATAGTTAATGAGGGTTTAAATTTCAGATACAATGCGAGTGATAGTTATGTTATAGATAGTATATATCGAGGACCTGGGCAATGTGATTATGAGATAACTTGTAAAGCAGGATTTTGTCCTGATAAAACAAAGAATGCCCCTAATGGTTGTGAACCTATTGCTCTTACACTTCCACTTAATATTGGGTTCAGCGATAGTAATTTCACATGGAGATTCAGAGATGGGCGTCTTGATAATTCATTTTCTGAACTGGACGCAGCTACGGGAAGAACTGTCTTTGGGATAGCGTCTGATAGGTTTAATGATAAAAAAATAGACTTGTTGTTGAAAGACGAGAATCTTAATATTCAAAATCCTACTCAAAGAGAATTTACTCTTCTTGATCCGAGACAGTGCATTGATGGAGGTCTAACTTGGGTTGAACTTGATGAGAATGGGTTTGTTAATCAGACTTATTCAACTCTTGATGATCCGAGTGCTTGTGCTGGAAAAGATAGACTTATAGGAAGTGGAGATGATTGCTGTCCTTCGGGTATGGCTTGTAGTGAAAATGGATGCGTTGGTTCTGTTATAGACAGCTGTTCAGATTATACTGATGAAACTGCATGTAAGAATGATGCGACTGGTATGGGAAGACCCCCTGAACCTAATGATCCCCTATGGGAAGAAAAAAATTGTGGCGGGAGAGATGAAATGGGAAGGATTGTGCAATGCGCTTGTGGATGGGATAGTAATCCCGATGAAGGATTCCCTAATTGTGGATTGAATGTTTCTTATAGGTCTGGAGGCTACGGAAAAATAGACCCTTGTACTGAATATCAATGTCTTTATACTTATGATGAGGGAGAATGTAATAATGGCTTCATGGAATTGACCATTAAAACTAAATATAATCCTGGAAACTGTAATCAGGGAATTGGTGAAGCTCAATGTAATGCAGATGCAGGGACCAAGATAGTTCCTTGTGGAAGACCAACGATAGAATTACCTTTCTTTGGGAAAGAGCAGTTCATAGGAACATTGATATTAATCATTCTGATTTACCTTATTCTAAAAAATGTTAAACTGCCTGGGAGAAAGGATAACAGGAAAAAGTAGGTTATGAAAAAATTAAATTTTTTAGTTTTCTCTCTAATAATAGTTTTTCTAGCCGTGGGAGTTTTTGCCAGCTTCAATCATAAAAATCATCAGATAAAACAAGATTATAGTGAAGGCGAAAAGATTACAGGATGGGTGAATATTAGTTTTGAAAATGAACCTGCCGAGAGTAAATTTACGAGCAATCTTCAGGGAAATATAAGCCTTATTGATTTGCTTGATAAAAATGAACTAATTGGTAATGCGGACTATAACTGTAGCACTCCAAATTGTAAAGATAATTATCAGGCAGGTAATGAAATTACACAATTGACGTTGAATGAAGATAAGATTATAGGGTTAAAGGTTACTGGGGGCGATATAACTTCTATTGAATCTCTTAAGTTTAGAGTGCAAAGTGACTTTTCTCCTACCTGTATTTCTCCATTATTTATTGATGTACTAAATAATGATGAAGACATTTTGATAAGTGATAAATATACTAATGATGATTCGTGTGTTTCACCTAACTATGCATGTTTCGATCAACAAACAAGCCATCAGGAAGTAACTATCTCAGCAAGTCTTTATTGTAATAGGGTAACTTTGCCACGAGCTGCAGCCCATAAGCTTGGTGCAAACATTAAGAACAGCACTAATGGAAAAAGCGCTCAGATTAAGATGAATCTCCTTAACATTGATGGAGTTTTTCTTGGTGAGTGTATTTTGCCCAAACATGCTCAAGGCGTAGAAAACCTCGAATGTGTAATCAACTATACTACTCCTGAACAGAAGGATTATCTTGCTTGTGTAAAACTTGGCACGACTAGCGGAGGAACTCCTGATTATAAAATAAATTCAGAAACTAATGGTCCTATCTGCGGAAGTGATAATGAGGGCTTGAGTTTTACAAGAGATTATGAGATATATACAAAAATGATGAAGTTTGATAGTGTGGATATGTTAGTAGATAATGGCTTATTTTCGAGATTATATAATTTGAACCTTGTATCTTATGTTTCAGATTATGTTTATAATAACTATCAAGGTATATGCCAGCCCTATTGTATTGTTCCAATTAAAATTTATGGAACATCTGGACAAACTCTGACATTTAGCGAAGTTGTTTTTAGCTACAAAGATGGAAACACGCTTGTTAATGATAACAAACTTTACGGCGTTTCTGTTAATCCGGTAACCATAAATTCCAAACCTTTGAAACTTGATATTGGTAAAGCGGATTTTTTAATACCTTATGGAACAACCCAGAACAAATTCAGACTTAATCTTGATGATAGAAAAGTTTTTGAAGATATAATAAAAGTGAGCAAGAGTTTTGAGTTTGATGTTAATCCTAAATTTGTAGCTTTGGGAAGAAATGGTTTATTTAAGGTGACAGTTCCTGGAAATAAAACTATAATTAAATCTGAATGGGACTTTGGCGACGGTAAAGAAGACGTATCTTCTGGAGGTTCCGTTTCTCACACCTATATTGAAGAAGGAAGCTTTGATTTGAAAGTTACTCTTACAAGCTCAGATAACCTCACAGGAACGAGAAGCTTTCAGATAAATGTGGGCGATGCTAAAGAATCAGCAGAAAAAACTATTGCGGATTATAAGATAAGAATAAGCGATATTAAGAAAGATATTCTGGGATATCCTGACTGGATTAAGGCACTGATTGAACAAAAAGTAGATGTTGATGAACTAAAGTTTGGTCTTAATAGTTCAGAATATGATTATAACCATGCTGAAACTGATGAGGATTATGTTCAGGTAATGCTTGGTCTTCTTGATCTTTCTATTCCTTATTCTATCAATGTGAGTAAAAGTGGAAAACTTCCATTGGCTATTGGATTTGAAAATATTGATGTCGGTTATATAGAATCAATAAGTGGATCTGAAGTTTCTGACCAGAATGAATTGGAGCAAGCAATAGGTGGATGGATGTCAGATAGTTATGATGGAAATATTAATTTTGAAGATATTTCTGCATTTTATGATGGGGGGCCTGAAGTAATATTAAGCAAATTTAAAGCGGATGTTATTCCGATTGGGGATTCTGTAGATTCAAACTTTATCATAGGATATAGTTCTGAAGGGATTGAATTTAAGAGTGATTATGGAGAAATTCCTGTTGAAGGTGGAACTTATATTCCTCTTGATGGAAGTAGAAGAAATTTTGAGTTTTCTATTCTTGATGGAATTGCAGCAGAGGATTTGGGAATATATATCTCTCCAGCAATAAATGTTCTTGGAATTGCCGATCAGCAAATAAGAGAACCAAAATCAAATAAATTTAATTGGATAATTTTTATTTTAGGAATTGTGGTTTTATTTGTTGTGACTTTTGTTATTTATATAATTCTGCAGGAATGGTATAAGAGAAATTATGAAGCCCATCTCTTCAAAAATGAAAATGAGCTCTATAATCTAGTTAATTTTGTTAACAATGCTAGGAAGAATGGGATGAATGATAGCCAGATACGGTTTAAGCTTAAACAAAGTAAGTGGACTGGAGAGCAAGTAACCTATGCCACAAGAAAACTAGATGGTAAAAGGACTGGTATGTTTGAAATTCCACTATTCAAGTCAAGAGAGAATAGAAAAGTAAAAGAAGAAATAATGAAAAGGCAGAAAAATCCTGGAATGAGAGATTTTATTTGAGATTAATAGTCATTTTGCATCATCGCAAGATTTATTAAAAGCTAATTATTAATGGTTAGATGATTAAGGCATTAAAAGACTTGTCAAGAAGATTTTTGGCGAGTTTTTTTGGAAAAAAGGATGATATAAAAATTGGTTTCTATGGTCCCCCAAATGCGGGAAAAACTAGCCTTGCAAATATTATATGTAAGGACTGGACTGGAGAGGATATGGGCAAAGTAAGTGAGATCCCTCATGAAACAAGAAAGGTTCAAATTAAGGAAAAAGTCGAGATAGAACACAAGGGGAAAAAGTTAACTTTCAAGATTGTAGATACTCCTGGAATTGCAACTAAAATTGATTATGAAGATTTTATGAAATTTAAGATGAAGAAAAAAGATGCAAAGAAAAGAGCAAAAGAAGCTACGCAAGGAATTATTGAGAGCATTAAATGGCTTGATGATATGGATGCAATAGTTGTTGTTCTTGATGCGAATGAGAATCCTTATTCTCAAGTTAATATAACTGTTGTAGGAAATATTGCTGCAAGAAATAAACCGGTCCTTATAGTCGGAAATAAAATTGATTTAAAAAAAGCCAATCTGAAGAGAATTGAATCAGCTTTCCCAGAATATGAAGTTGTAGGAATATCTGCGAAAAAAAACAAAAATATGAATGAATTTTATGAGTCACTTTTTAGATTATCTAAGAAAGTTTAAATACCAAAAATGAGTAATAAAAAAATGTTGTCTAAGGGAAGAAGGAATGGAAAAACAAATAGGATTAAGGGTCTGAGTCTGCATGTTCTGCCTTTTTCTGAGATAAGTGATTTGGGAATAACTGAAAGAATAAAAAAAATATTAAAGCTTATCCTTGGAAATAAAATTGTAATAATTCAAGGAAGATTAAGAGTTGAGGAAGAGATAAGATTGATTGAAGATACAATGGCTATGGTGGACCATATTAAATCTTTTAGGGGTATTGAACTTGCAGTGATTGAGCCTAATTTTAAGGATGCTCCTTTCTTTGATAAGATGAAGCAAGGACTAGCAAATAGATTATCCGGGGGAACGAATGCCTTAACTATTATAGGCCCTGCTACCATTGTCAAAGATATAAAGAAGGACCCAAAGAAGTTAGAAATCATGCTTGGCTAGTCTAGTATAACTAAATTTATTAATGGTTGTTTCCATTCTTTTTCATGCCTCACCAATGTGTCCATTGTTCCAAAACTTACGATGATGGAGCAGAGGAAATTCTGAAAGGGTGTAGTTGTGGAAGTAGATTCTTTTTTTATATAAGTAGTGAAAAGCTTAAGAAACTTCAAGAAACAAAAGAAATACAAATTGATTTAACTCCTGAAGAAAAGAAACAGGTTGAAGAGGACGTCAGAGATATTACTGGAATTGAAGAAGATGAAGCACCTATTGTTATGGATTTTGAAAGCGTAAAAGTTTTGAAACCTGGCCAGTACATTTTAGATATTGCTAATTTATTCTCAAAAGAACGCCCTTTGATTTACAAATTAGAAGACGGGAAGTATATTATTGACCTTGCCGCTAGTTTTAAGAGAGCTGGGAAAGATATTTAAACTAAATTTAATAGTTATGGGTATGAAATTTGAGGTGAATATTGAAAAGAAGTACGCTCTCGGCGTAATCCTTTCTGTTTTGATTCTTGTCGGCGCTATATTTGTTTATGCTCAATGGGTGCCTCCTACCGTATGGCACGATGAGGGTGCTGTTAAAGTAACTGTTGGGACGGCAAATACTGAAAAGAGCTTGGGAGATGCAATCAATAGTGACTTGTGCCAGAAGGATGGCGCTAATTGGCTTAATTGCCCTAGTTCAGGCGGTGGCGGAGGGAGCGGAACGTGTACACTTATTGGAAGCAGAAATGCAGGACAGCAGTTTCTCGCGGTGGATGTTCCTGCGCAATGTAAAGGAAAGTCCTGTGATTTAATTCTTGTGAGTTCATCGGGAACAGGGTCAAGTTTTGCTAGCTTTAGATATATTCAGGACGTTATTGGTTCTCCAACAACCAGAGATTGGCTTTCCGAAGGGGCGGTTAGAGACAATTATGTAAGAATAAATCTGGTTAATGCAGGAACTCAGGCAAATGGGCAAGAGGAAATCGCTTCTATTTCTCCAGGTAGTGCACAGCAAGTGATCCTTTATGATGATTTTAGTACAGAGAACAATAGAGATAAATGGGCTTTGTACGCAAAAAACGTTCAAGGTTCGTTATACCTCTGCTCGTAAAAACAAGACATTTTAAAAACAACTTATTCTTTGTTATTCAATGGACATAAAAAGAGTGCTGAAAGAGCAATTGGAATTGGTCAAGCCGTCTGATTCTGAAATTAAGATTTTGAAGAAAAAAACGGGCGAATTCATTAAATCGCTTAATGCAGAACTGAAGAAAAGCGGGCATGGAGGCGAGATTTTTGTCGGGGGGAGTTTCGCCAAGAATACTATGATTAAGGGTAACTATGATATTGACGTATTAGTAAGATTTAGTTGGGAATATGAGGACATTTCAATATTATTGGAGAAGCCATTAAGAAATTTGGCTAAGAAAAATAAATGGAGTCTTGAAAAGATACATGGAAGCAGAGACTACTTTAGGGTTTATTTTTCGGATAAGGATTATTTTGAAGTTATTCCTGTGACTAAAATAAAGAAGCCAAAAGAAGCGAAAAATGTTACTGATTTAACTTATTTTCATGTGCCTTATATTAAGAAAAAGATTGGTAAACTTAATGGAGATATAATTCTTGCAAAGACTTTCTGTCAGGCTCAGAAAGTTTATGGGGCTGAAACTTATGTCAGAGGATTTTCAGGATATGCCTTAGAATTGTTGGTAATCCATTATAAAGGATTTGAGAATATGTTGAAACAGTTAGTAAAAGTTAAGAAAGGAGATAGAATTATTGTTGATTCTGCTAAACATTACAAGAAAAATGATGCGTTCTTTGAACTAAATGAAGCTAAGTTAAGCAGTCCTGTAATAGTTGTTGACCCAACATACAAGGAGAGAAATGCCCTTGCAGCTCTTTCAAGAGAAACCTTTGAGAAGTTTCAAGATTCTGCAAAGAGGTTTTTAAAATCTCCAAGTAATAGATTTTTTGTTGAAGAAAAAATAGAAGTAGATAAATTATGGGACTTGGCTAAAAAAAATAAGGCTGAATTCATTCATGTTAAACTAAAGACTGACCGCCAGGCAGGAGATATTGCGGGGACAAAGCTAAAGAAATTTCATTATTTCGTTGAAAAAGAAATTAAAAAATATTTCCAGTTGTTAAAACACGAATTTGAATATGACGACGAACAGAGTGCGAACTTTTATATGGTTGTTAAGAGTAAAGGAGAAATAGTGCAGATTGGACCGCCAATGCAGACTAAAGGGTTGCATAAGCATATAAAGGCATTCAAGGAAGCGCATATGGGAAATACCTTCGCTAAGAACAACGTTTTACATGCTAAGATTAAAGTTGATTTTACAGGAAAGGAATTTTTGGAAAAAATCAATAGAGATAAGGATAATTTGAATGAGATGGGTATTACTGAAATTGAGGTTGATTAGTTTTGACCATTGTTTCCGCTTTTACACTCACAAGATCTTGAGCCTTGCCATCTATAGGTCATAGTAAAGGTTACATAGCACCAAGTTACGGGTCTAGAAGTTACTGGGAGCCCTGGCGTTTTTTCGTATTTAACTATTTCTGATTGAATATCGTCTATAAAGCAATATCCTGTTGTCTGAGGGGCACAAGAAGGGCATTGCGAAGTTGTTCCTTTTCACAATTAAAAGTGCCGTATTCCTTTAGGTCTTTTTGACATCTTGCATCAGCTTCATCTCCAGCCTCGGCTTTAAGAATAAAATATGGTATCGACCCAAAGCAATTTCCAAATAATCCGGCTTTAAAATCTCCCCCATATCTTATTGTGCCCTTTGCTTCATCTCTCTCGGTTGATGGACAAGAAAGAGTTTTAGAAGATTGAAAATTATCTATTTCAGATGGTGAAAATTTAACTTCTTTTGTGGAAAATTTTAGAGATATGGCAAGTAAGACAGAGAGTAAGAGAATAAGAGAATAAGAGTTATTGCTATAATTAAGTTCTTTCTTTTCATTTCTTTCTTAATATGTTTGCAAATATATAACCTTATCTAAATTATATGGTCTAATGAAAATTCTACAGAGCCTTCAATCTTTCCTAATTTTGCTCTTCTTTGAGTTTCTGCTGCCCCTTTAATTTTCTTCATCCGGTGATCAGACAGAGGTAATTCCCCTGAATTTAATCTATTTAAATGGTAGAAGGAATATGCTGAAGATGCAATCGAGAAGAGTAATGCTCCAATTTCTAACCCAGTAGTCACAGAATTGATTGGATAATTTGCGACAGAATTTATAGTTAAAAAGGTAGGGAAAGCTGAAAATCCTAATGCTGGAGTCAAGAACCTATCTAAACATAAGTTTTCAGAGATTAAATGTCTTCTGTCTGTTAAAGTATATTCATTAGTATCCTTCATATCTCGAACATATTTTTTTAAGGAAAAATGATAAAGGCAGTTTATTTCCATTTTATAACTCCTTGATTAATCAAGTGCTATCCTTTGGTAGCTATTTTGCCTAAAGATTATTCCGATTCCTTCTCTTAATTCTTCGTGCTCCCTATCTACAAGATTATCAGAAGTGCTCACCGCGAATTGAACAGCATCAAGAGGGAAGTATCCTGTCGATTCACTTCCGATAACTGCAGTGTGATAGCTCATAGCTACGCTAGCATCTTTAGACTCGTACGGAGGAAGAAGCACAATTCCTGCACCTGCACTAAAAGAAGAACTTGACCTTCTTTTTGCTTTTTTTAAACCATATTCTGAAAATAAAGTCTCAAGTGAACTATTTACCTGACTCCGACTTGCAGATTCTTTTTTTGAGTCCCCTACGATTGCATAAACATCTTGTGTAGTTTTCATTTTAGCGTCGATTCAAACAAACTGTTCAAAGCTTCTGAGAAATAGGGTGCTGAAATCCAAAGGCCTATTTCGTCCTCGCTGTTTTCATGTGTTATCATGAATAGAGATTCTTTCTTATCTGAAATTATAAATCGACCTCTATTTGTAGTATGTTTTGCTTTTATGTTATGTTTAAGGTTCATCTTTTTTACTGCATCTTCATCTCCATGTAAAGCTATTCTTACTTTGATGTCTTTCTTAGCAAGACTTTCTAATTCAGGAATTAAAATTCTGGCTCTTTTATCAAAATCTGCAATAGATGTGCAAAGAACAACTTCTTTATTTGAATTTCCTAATATTTCTTTTATCTTTGAATTTACGTTTGCCTTTCCTTTTAGTGAGCCTGATAAGTCCTCTGCCCTTATAGGTTGAATTCCTGCTTTGTATAATTGTTCTAATTCATGATACTCGTCCTTTTCTCTTAATACTGACAGAGATTTAACTTTTTCATTTGCTTCTGTAAGAACATTAGATTTCATTTTTTCTATGATTGCGTTTGGCTCAACTGCGATGTATTTTACAGGTTTGCCTATTTTGATTATTGTGAATCCTCTCTTTGCTAGGCTTTCTAGGACGTCATAGGTTCTGCTTCTAGGAACTCCAGAAAGCTCGGCAGTTTCTCCTGCTGAAACGATTCCCTTTGAAAGCAAAGCTAACCAGACTTTAGTCTCATAAATGTTAAGATTAAAGTGGTCCTTTATCTTTCTTACAAGCTCTGGTTTTACTATCATTTTGAGTCTCCTGTATCAAATATGGAAATTCCGGATGGTTCTGTATCCAAAAGATCCTGGACAGAAGTTGCATGTTCTGTCTTAGATTCCCTAGATGAATTTGAAGATGCTCCAGAGCCTAATACTCTCTCTAAATATCTTTCTAGATGTCTTATACTGTCACGAGATAAATTATTTGTTGCTGAATAGATAGCCGTATAAACTTCATCAGGATTAAGTCTAGTTTGAATAATTTTTGAATCAACTATTGATATTCCTGCTCTTGTAATCCTATTGTATAACCTACTTGGATCATCTGTAGCCACTAAGGCAAAAGTGGTATCTTTATTGGAGTTTTTATATTCCATTACCACATTATTTGGTCCTGCAGCTAATATTAAATCTGCTCCAGCTACAAAATCCAAAGGTTCTCCATCTTTTCTAAGAGTAAGAACTGAATATCTTCCCCTACTACCTGATTGTTCTGCTTTTGTATCCATGAAATAGGGATAAAATTCCCCTATTTAAATGTTTTGGTTGTTGTAACTAGTAAGGGGGTACAAAATGGAAAGATTTAAAAGGCTTGGATGAAAAGGAAAAATATGCCAATCGGATTTGACCGAACAGATGATAGAAGAGAATATGATGGAATAGCCTTGCTTCCGATGAGAAGTGAACCCTTTCCTAAAATAGGTACAGTTATTGGATTTGCAGACCAAACTGGAATTGCTGTAGGAATCTATGCAGGAACTAGCTTAAATGGAGCAGTTGTTCTCAAGAGTCACATTATTGATAGAGCCGGTAAGACTGAGATTAGAGATACTACAAGAGCTTTGTTCTCAGCATCCTGTTAGGATATAGAATTCAGAACTGGAACTCTAGAAGATCAACTTAGGGCATATCTAGAATTCAAAAGTTCAAAAGAAAATTTAAATCAGGTAAGCAATCCCGAGAGCGATAAGTAATCCTGCTGTTATGAAAGGCATTGCAGGATAGAACTTGCCTTTTTCTGACTTATAGAATAGGAAGCCAAGAGCGATTGTTCCTCCAATAGCGATTATTAAAGCTTGGATTAATCCAAGATAATTCAAAACAACTCCTGCAAGAATTATTGGAAATACTACATCTCCGCCTCCAAGGATTGCGACACTAACTCTAACCTTGCTTTCTTTCTTTGACTTTTTTGCTTCTTTCAGTAAAACTCTGTCTTTCTTTCCAATGTAAGGGACAAAGAACCCTGGAAATACTTTGACTTGTTCCATTTGATATTTTGCCATTTTCTGCATAAATCCTGCATGCCAGACTGCGTACATATCATATAAGGAAATTATAATTAAAAGTAAGACAATCGTCCAAACTGAAAGCAATGGAATGAATACCGTTGCGATTCCTGGATAGATAAATAATTCTGTGAGATTATGCACTATGATGTTTCTTTTGAAAACTTTTAGTATTGCTAGGGGCAAGGCTATAATTAAAGAGATTATTGCTGCGTAAGGAATTTTTATTATGAAAGCATTTAGTGCGAGGGCTATTCCTATCGTTATAACGACGAAAAACCATAGTCTTAGAAAAACTTCTGCTTTTAATTTCATAAGCAATAGCATTAGAGATACTGCGATTATCAGAGCGATTATTATAGAGGTTGTTGCTGATACAGGACTTATCTCCTGTGGTGGATTAAATCCATATGGGAGATTGTAGTCTTTTACTATTTCTGATTCTCCTGTCGTCTGGTTTGTTACTGTAGATACTTGAGGAAGATATGCGCTTGCAACAAATATGCCTATTAATTGAGCAATGAAAAACATTCCTATCAAAATTAAGGTTACTTTTTTTGTGTGTTTCATTCTACAACTTTCTTGAAAAGAAAGTTCTAGGAGTCAAAGAAACCCAGAACAATTCTAGTCTATTTATTTTCATTAGGAATGAGAGTTTTTAATTGTTGTGAAAACTATTATCAAACATAATTTAGTATTTCTTTTATTTTTCTTATAGTTTTTTTAATTCTATTTCCATTTTTTTGGAATTTTGTGTAATCTGTTTTGATTAATAAAGCATCTATTCCAACATCTCTTGCAGGTTTATAATCCCAAAGATAATGATCTCCTACCATTAGTGCTTGTGATTTTGGTATTTTTCTTTTATTTAATATTTTAAGTATAAACTCTCCTTTTGAATGATGATATTCTCTTGTAGCATGTACTTCATCAAAAATATTCTTTAGATTAAAATGCCTGACTTTCTCATCTATTATTAACTTTGCTTCTCTTGGAGAATGTGGATGAGTGGATAATAAAATTAGAATAATTCCCTGGGTTTTTAGTTTCTTTAATGTAGAGTGGGCAGTTGGTGTTAAAACTAGATGGAATTTTGAATCTGTGCTGGTTTCTTTATCCTTGTAAATCCACCAAGGTCCTTCTTTCCACTTAGTTCTTTTTGGATACCAAATCGTGCCATCTCCATCAAAAAATACAATTTTCTTTTTCATTTGGAAAAAATTACTTCAGTCTAATCGTCTCTAAATTTCTTGGGACGACGGTTTCAATTCTGTTCATTCTATATATAGATGAAGCTAAATCCAAACACCTTGAAACTTCACCGTGATTTATGATTATCTTCTTAGGTCTTGGGCTCATCCTGTTTATGAATTGCATTAAATCTCCCCTTCCAGAGTGAGCTGAAAGTCCATTCATTGTTTTTACCTGCATATTTATTTTCACGCTTTCATTTGAATCCTTTAATTTTACTATTTGATTTCCTTCTTGTATCTGCCTTCCTAATGAACCCACGGCTTGATAACAACCAAAAACAAGAAGATTCTTTGGGTTGTCCGCTAAGTGTTTCAAATATTCCACAGATGCTCCTCCGACTAACATTCCTGAAGTTGCGATTATCACACATGGGCCCCCTTCTATTATCTGCTTTCTCTCTATTGGTGAGCCAACTCTTTTAAGTATTGGAGAAATAAATGGATTATTGTCCTGAAATATTTGATTTCTTACTGAGGCAGATAGGAAGTCTGGATAAGCTGTATGGATTGCAGTTATATCCCACAACATTCCATCCAAGTAAACTGGGATCTCTGGAAGTTTTCCTGTCCTTACTGCTTCTTCAAGTCTTAATATTGATTCCTGAGCGTGACCTAATCCTAGTTCAGGAAGAAGAATTTTCCCCCCGTTTTTTATAGTTTCGTTTGCTAATTTAATGAATTCTTCTTCAACATCTTTTCTTGGAGGTAAAATATTGTCTTTCGAACCATATGTGGCTTCGAGAGTTACGGTTTCTGCTCTTGGATATTTATTTACTGCGGGATCAAGAAGGCGAGTCTTTCTGTAATTTGTGTCTGCTGTATAAACAAAGTTGTGCAAACCATTCCCTATATTTATGTGAACTTGGGCTGAGCCTAAAACATGTCCTGCATTATAGAAAGTTATTCTTATATCTGGAGTTATATCATGAACTTCGTTGTAATTAAGGCAAATAGAATGTTTTACCATATCTTTTATGTTTTCTGCTTTGAATAGAGGGGCTTCTGCCTGTTTATAGGCTACACCTACGAAATCTAAAGCTAAGAGAGCAGAAATGTCCCTAGTTGGAGCCGTCAGATAAACTGGACCAGTATAGCCCATTTTGTAAAGATATGGAATTAAAGCAGAGTGGTCTGTGTGAGCGTGAGAAAGAATAATCGCATCTAGTGTATTTAAATCTCCAACTTCTGCAACATTCATATATGGAAACCTTTCGGGACCATCTGATATTCCTGGATTTATCCCACAATCCAAGAGTATCTTAGAATTTGGTGTTTGTAACAAAAGACATGAACGTCCAACTTGTCTTCCACTTCCTAGATATGTTACTCTAACCCACATGTCCATTTTTTCGGGGTTCCAGTCTTTGTAAATTTTCTGACCTATCTCACTAAGAAATTTTTTCCTATAATTATTGTTAGCGTATAAAACAGAACGGATTTTTTCAGTTATCTTTGAAGGTATTGCTGGACTTCTTTGAACAACAGGAGACCACATTGTTGAAGATTTAATGTCATTTAAGATGGAACCTTGTTTTCCTATAACCATCCCCGGTTTTTTTGCCTCAACTACTACTGTGCTTCTCTGTACGTCAAATATGATACTTGTTATTTCTGCTTCCTCTGATATCAATGCACGTATTGTCTTTTCGGTTTCTATTTCAGAAGCGAGAATTTTCTTATCTGCCCTTAGTTCTATTCTTTTCTTTATTCTGTTTACAATATCTTTTATTTTATCTTCCCCTGTTTTAAAAAAATCTTTGTTGTCTGTATAAAGAACTATGTTTGCCCCTTCAAAAATCAGTTCACTTATTACTCCTTTAGGTAATTCTTGTTCTATATTCTTTAAGATATCGGGCATTTTAGTTGTAAGTTGCTGTAATTTCCTGAGAGACTACATGTTTTATTCCATCTTTTGTTATTGTGAAAACATCTATTCCATTTCCAGAACCTGTATCTCTTTGAGTTGATGCTTTTATTGCTTCTTTTGCTAATTCTACTCCCTGCTGGATAGTCATGTCTTTTTTCCATTGTCTTTCTAATAAACCAAGAATGTAGGGCATTCCTGAAGAAAAGTTTGCATCGAAGTCGGTAACTTTGGTTGCTGAACCTGCGGGTTCTATAGTATAAAGGGAAGCAGTCCCATCCTCATCAAAACCTGCTATTAGTGTTCCGACAATGCTTGGAACCATTGAAGGTGTTCTTATATTCCTGTAAATCATCATAGCCAAAAGGCTCGCTGCCTCTTTTACAGTAGGCCTTGATCTAGTTTTTAGAGATTTAAGCCTTAATTCTGCTGCAAGAACTTTCCCGGTTAATTGAATATCTGAAACACTGCCTGTATAAGAAGCAGCAAGATATTCGTTCACCTTGTGAATTTTTTCTGAGGCCTTGTTCATAACTATATTTCCTGCAGTCGAACGCCTATCTGCTCCAAGAACAACTCCGTCTTTACATACAATTCCAACTAAGCTTGTGTTTGATTTAAGTATTGACTTGCTAATTTCTTCGTTCATAAAAACCATAGAACCTCTATACCATTCTTAGAAATAGTTGGTATTTAAAGTTTTTGCTAACAAAAACTTTTGAGGGATTCATTAATAAACTAGCTTCTTAGGTTAAAATCACCTATCCAGCCCTAACAAGAGGTATAATTCCGATAAAAATTGTTGCTAAACCAAGGGCAATAGTAAGTGCGAGGTTTATCCAAAAGTTAAACTTGGCTGATTTTTCAGATTTTGCTATTAGCTTATTAAGTCTTTCAAGACTTGCTCTTAATTTAACGTTCATAAGAGTTAGATAATTTTCAGCCCATTTGTCGTTTTTACTTAGAGCAAGAGCAATTATCTCTCTATCAGTATAACTCAACAATTCATCTGCCTTTTTTAATAGCTCTTTATTAACATCTTCTTTCATTTTACTCAACAATCTTTGACTCGCCATTTTCCTTCTTTATTCGGATAACGTTATCTACAAAACCTTCTATCTGTGGCTCGTGAGAGACTATTATAAGCTGGCGTATATCTAACTCTTGTAGGATGTCTCTTATTTTATCTAATTGTTGTGAGGAAAATCCATCTGTTGGCTCATCTAAAATAACCAAATCTCTTGTGTTTATTTTGCTGAACAAAGAGTTGATTATCTGATTTAATGCTAGCCTATAAGCCAAGGCAACTGCGGTCCTTTCCCCTCCCGAAAGAAAAGCATAATCCAATTCATAATCTCCCTGATTTATTATTGGGGTGAAAGTTTCATCTAAGTTTACATAGAAAGAATCTGTTGTGAGTAAGGAAAACCATTTATTGAATAGATGTGAAAATTCTTTTTTAAGTCTAAACATTATATTTTTTTCTATGAATACTATAAGATTTGAGAAAGATGAAGAAAGCCATTGCTCTGTTTCTAGTATCTTTGATAATCTGTTCTTGGAGTCTTCTTTTTCATCTATTTTTGACTCAAATAGAATTACGTTTTTCTTAGTTAACTCTAATTCTTTTTTTAACTCTGCAAGTTCAATTTCTACATTTTTTTCTGTATTGAAAGCTATTTTCAATTCTGAATATTTAAGAGAATAAAGATTTTCATACTTGGAGAATTCAAGAACTGATTGCTTTAGACTAGAGATATGTTTTTCCAGCAGATCTGAATCGTTTTCCAAAGATTGCTTTTGTTTTTCCATTGATTGAAGAGATAGTTTCGAGGATTCCATTTCGGAAAATTTTACTTTAATAATCTCTAATTCTCTCCGGCGATTGTCAAGAGTTTCAATATATGTCTTCCCTTTTTCAAATGAGGAAATAAAATCCTTATTTTTAATACTAAGATTTTTTAGCTGGTTCTTGGTTTCTACTAACTGTTTTTCAGTTTCGTTTAGTATGTTATTTTTGTGTGAATCGGATACATTCTGAAGACAGGTTGGACACATATCTATCTTAAAAATTCTGGCCTTTTTTTCGAGGTCTTCTTTTTGTCTGCTCTCGAGAGAACTTATTTGTGCAGATGCTTCGATTATGTGGTTATTCAGAGCATTAATATTGGATTTTGTTTTTCCAATCTCTGAAATTAATTCGGACAATTCGGATTCAATGAATTGGGGAGTTTCCTTAATCTTTTTTGCAATTCCTGTTAATTCTTTTTCAATAAGAGATTTCTCTCTAGATTTATAGGTTAAAGCAATTGTTGTTTTCTCTATTTCTTTTTCAAAGGTATTTTTTTCTGTAATCTTTTCATCAAGATTGTTTAGCTCATTTTCGATATTTTTTCTGATCTTTACTTTTTCTATTAATTCTTTATCCTTCTCATTTATTTTTTCTAAAAGCAATTTGATAAATTCTTTTTGAGAGGATAGGGAAATCTTGCTTTCTTCGAGATCTCTTATTTCGTACTGAAGGACTCTCGATTTTTCTCTTAGCTTTGCAGTTATAATAGATAGATTCTCCCTTATTCTTTTGTACTTGTCTATTCCGAAAATATGTCTTAGAACATTTAATCTGGATTCCGGGTCTTCAAGGATAATCTGTTTCATTTGCTCTTGAGGAGAGTAAACCGTATAATTGTAAAGGGTGTTTGTCTTCTTTACAAATTCAAGAGGATAATTTAGAAGCTCAAGAATTTTTGCCTTCAGTTCTGTAACTGCCAATTCGCTTCTTTCTCCATCAATTGTTATTGTACAAGAATCTTGAGTAATTGATTTTTCAGATTTTTTTAAATTTCTTTCGATGGTTACTTTGGTTTCATTTATTTCTAAATCTAGTATTACCTTTGCTTCACTCGCCGAACTTGCAAGCAAAGAGGAGCCTTTCTGACCTGGTTGGAGGCCAAATAGGGCAAATGAGATAGCTAAAAGAACGGTTGTTTTTCCAGAACCTATGTCTCCGGATAAAAGGATGGAACCTTCTGGAAAGACAATTTCTCCTGACTTGTAACTTCTTATATTTTCTAAGTAAATTTTTTTTAACTTCATATTTCTAGGACCTTCCTGGCTTCCGAAAAAATTCTCTCTTCGAAAGTGTTTGCGGTTTCTTCTTCTTTTTTTTCAACTTCGAGTAGAGAAATTAATGAAGAAGATAAGAAATTTAAATCATGGGGGTTTTTTTCACTGAATAGCTTGATTATTTTATCTTCCATATCTTCAGACTGTATTTCAATTTCTATATCTGATTCTATTGGAAATAATTTTGATGTGCTTTTTAATAACACATAAGCTCCGTTTTTTCTTGTGAATTCTTCTATTTCGTTCAGTTTTATGTCTGTTGTTTTTCCTACATCTATTCTTCCTGAAAGTTTTAAGATGATTATTTTATCTTTCAAATCTAATTTTTTTAGTTCTTCCAATATTTCATCGGTTGCTGAAATTGCATTGGTAATTGAAAAGTTTAGAACTATAATTTGTTTAGATTTTATCTCAATTCTTTCTATTTTCCCTTCTGTACTAATGATATAGAAAGAACCTCCTTGCAGTTCTTCTAATTCTTCTGAATTGTTAGGAAATGTTGGACCACAATAGACCCTATTATTCTTGTTATAGGTAATATGTAAATGGGCTAATGCGAGATAGTCTACTTTAGGAAGAGAATCTTGATCTACCGCAGGAATTGGAAGAATTTTTACTGCATCTCTAATCGCGGTGTGAAGCATCAATATTCTGAATAGACCTGGAGAGTCCTGAAGCTTTATTCTTTCAATTTCAGAAACTTCCAAACCTGATTTTTTTCCTGGATAACCATATATTGCTACATTCTTGTAAATTGTTGGCTGAAGATAGATAAATTGATTTTTTTCTTCTGAAATAAATACGTTTTTCACAAAACCTGCTTTTTCTAAAACATCCAAAAATGATTTCCCTGTTGCTGAATAATCGTGGCTTCCAGCAATTAAGAATACCGGTATGTTCGCTTCTTTCAATTTTCTGAATTCATTAAACGTGTCCTTAATTGTTTCAATTGGCGGATATGCTGAATCAAATAAATCTCCTGCGATTAAGACAAAGTCTAGTTTCTCTTTTATTATTGTGTCAACTGCATATACAAAGGCTTCAAGATTTAGTTGTCTTAATTCAGGAATTTTCCAGCCTCCAAGATGGCAGTCGCCAAGATGTGCAAACCTCATAATAATCTGCGTTTGGGAGGGTATTTATTGATTATTGTGTTTAATTTCCCAGACTTCCAATTTTTCCATAAAAAGCCTCTTTTCTGCAAGGATTTTATTTTTGAGAGATAATTTTGATAAAAGGGCAATTATTCTAATTTTCTGTGTAAGAGATGAGAGCAATAGGATGATAATAGAATCTTTATTCATATGAATTTTTGCTTGATTTAGAAATTTTAGACTTATTTCATCTCCTTTCTTTCCCCCAGTAGTAGCTAACCTAGAATCTTTTGGTTCTATGGCATCTAGGGGAAGATAAGGCGGGTTGAAGATGATTAAATCGAATTTGCCTTTTACTTTTTGAAAGAGATTGGATTTGATTATTTTAATATTTGTATTTCTGAATTTATCTTTTAGATATTTTACAGATTCTGGGTTAATATCTACTGCCAGGACTGAAGAGGCCTGGGCTTTTCTGCAGGCTTCCGCTAAAATGCCTGATCCAGAACCCATATCTAAACATGATTTATTTTGAGCATATTTCTTGACTTGGCTTTCTAATAAATAAGAATCGTCTGAAGGTTGGTAAATCATATTAAACTAGAGAAAAAATCTATTATCTGTGTCTTGAAAAAGATAGAAGTTATAAGAACAATTATGAGGATAAACAATACTGAGCCTAAAACTATAAGCCCCCAGTCTGTTCCTTTACGTCTATCTGTTTCAATGGACCTTACTAGATTCGATTGTACCTGTTGACGATTTTCTGGGCTTTTGGTTCCTGTTGAATGACTTATTGTTTGTGGAACTGTTGAAGAAACTGTTGTTTGAGAAACTATTGAATGACCTGCTGTTGAACCTGAGAGAGCTTGAGCCGCATCCCTTACCTCTGCTTCTGGATAACCTGCATTGATAAAAGATCTAACTGCTGATTCCAAGTCGTCTCCTTTTTCAACGGCATTTTTTAGCCCTCCATATATGTCCTGCCTCATTTTAAAGTTAAATTCTTACCATTAGTCATTAAATGAACATTATAATTTTTTTTATAACCCATCTCTATTGCTAAATTCATTCCAGCTTCTGTTTTTTTCAAATCCCCATGAGAAGGAATAACATGCTCTGGATTTGTTATTTTTATTAAATCTCTTAAGTCTTCCCGTCCGCCATGCCCAGATACATGAACATTGTCAAATATCCTAACATTAAATTTCTTAAGTCTCTTTTCAAGCTGAGAACGCGATTCTATATTCACAGGAGTAGGAATAGTTTTGGATGAAAAGATTACGTGGTCATCTGGAGACAATTTGTAAGCAAGCTGATTTCTAGACATTCTATCAAGTATTGCGCCTGGCTCTCCTTGATGACCGGTACAAACTATGAGATACTTTCTTTTATTTTTATTTATTCTTTGCAAAACTTTTTCCATCTGTCTTCGATATTTTACAATTTGTATCTGATTTTTGAAGGGTGCTTTCCCAATAACATCTGCAGCAGAGACATATTTGTTTAAACTTCTTCCTAAAAATACAACCTCTCTATCTAGACGCTTGCCAAATTCTACAATTGTCTTTAATCTTGCTATGTGGGATGAAAATGTTGTGATTACCATGCCCGATTTATAATTTTCTGTTGTGAAAAGAACATCTTCTAATAAACCTCTGGCTATTCTCTCAGAAGGGGTTTTTCTATCATCATTAGCATAAAGACAGTCAACAATTAGAGCCTTTATTCCAATCTTTGACAATTGTTTTAATCTTTGATAATTTGGCTTATCACCAAATGTTGGAGTATTGTCAAACTTGTAATCGTTCGCATAAAGGACTACTCCTGATTTTGTGTGAACTGCAATCATGGTTGATTGAATTGTTGAGTGAGTTATGTTGACAAATTCAACCTTATAATTTTCTTTGCCTTTTATCGTTATTGAATCGTTTGGCTTTACAGACATCATGCGATTAGGTATCCCATTCCGATTATCTTCCAATAATTTCTTTAATACCTCTATTGTGAATTGAGGTGCAGCTACTGGACACTTATATCTTGGGCCTAAATAAGGCACTGCGCCTATGTGGTCTAGATGTGCATGAGAAACTAATATTCCTCTTACTTTATTTCTCAAATTCTTTTTATCTAAATATAAATCGTCTGGCAAAGCCCCTATTTCCCTCATCCATTTTTCAGTCGGATTTTTTTCTCTTTCTTGCACTCCAACAACTGCAGGAAGATAAATTCCTGCATCAAATAATAATACGTCTTCTCCAGTTTCAAGGGCAGTCATGTTTTTCCCAACTTCATCATAACCTCCGATAGTGTGAATATTTAACATTTAAGTTAAAAGGAAAGTTAGTTTAAATACATTTCCGGCAAAAGTATAAATACTTTCTAAGGCACTAGGATAAATGCAAGAGCATATTAAACATTTGAAGAAGCATAGAAATGCACTCTATGGGCTCATTGTTTTGCTTCTTATTTTGCAAATTTTAAGTTTCTTTGTGATGACTGGACACACTTCTAAAATAATTGCACAGCAAGAGAAGAGTAATAATTATTTTGAAAATAAAATAAATGGGGAAGCAAGAGATATTAGACAGGAATTGAGGTTTAACGTTGAAGAATTAAGTAAAGTCGTTTCCCAACAGAGCAAGGACATAAGGCAGGAAATTAATTTATTGAAATCTTCGCAAGAGGATTTTTCTGGAATAGTTGAGGAAGCGATTAAAGGAGTTGTTAGTGTTACAACAGACACTTCGGCTGGCTCTGGCTTTTTTGTTGATTCAGGAGGATATGTAGTTACTAATATGCATGTTATTGCAAATGCTCAATATATAAAAATTGTTGATTATAATGGAAACGAGATTAATGCTGAGTTTTTAGGTGGAGATGAAACTAATGATCTTGCCTTGCTGAAAGTTCCTGGAGTTTATAATCATCTTGAACTCGTTAAACGTGATAGTGTCCTGATTGGAGAAAAGGTAATTGCGATAGGAAATCCTCTTGGTTTGTCATTTAGTGTTACTGAGGGAATTGTTTCTGCACTGAAAAGGGCAGGCCCTAACGGATTGAATGAGTATATACAGACAGATGTTACCCTTAATCCAGGAAATTCTGGAGGGCCTTTGATAAATAAAGAAGGAAAGGTTATTGGGATAAATAATTTTAAAATAGGTGGGGCTGAGAGTCTTGGATTTGCCCTTGAAAGTGATGTTATCAGAGAAAATATAAACCGGATTGCAAATGTTACTTTGATTAATTAAGATGTTAAAACTGAAGCCCTCTGTAAAAATAAGAAGGAGATATATTCTTGTAAATGGAAATAGAAATGAAATTGAGAAAGCCATACTGGATTATATAGGTATTTTAGGATGGTCAAAGGCAGTTCCCTTTTTTGTTAAGAAGATTGACAAGGGATGGATTTTGGCTGTTGACAGAAAAGAGTTAGATAATGTTAAGGCTGGCTTTAGCGTATCTAAGGATAAGATTCAGGTAATTAGAGTTTCTGGAACCATTAAAGGATTGGGTAGTAGATAGCTGAAATTGAAAAGCAAAGTTTAAATACGCAATTATTTAAACCAATATGTCTTATTTTAATAGAGGTTATATAAAAATCATGGAAACAAAAAAAATGAAACATTTTTTAGCCCCCATTTTAGGAGAAGGTAGAAGCTAAAATGGAGATGCCAACAGAAATGCAGCACCAAGCAATGGGTTATGACCGAGCTGCGACTATGTTTTCGCCTGATGGACATTTACTTCAGGTTGAATATGCAGAAAAGACTGTAAGACTTGGAAGCACAAGCATTGGAATGGTATGTACTGATGGAGTAGTTATTGTTGCTGATAAAAGAATAAGGGATAAACTTATAGCTCCTGAATCTGCCCTGAAAATTTCTGAAATTGATGAACATATTATTGCAAGTGCTGCAGGAATATCTTCTGATGCGAGAGTACTTCTTGAAAAATCCCAAGTTTTGGCTCAACAAAATAGAGTAAGTTATGATTCTCCAATTGAACCAATTAGCATAATCAAAATGATTGCAGATAGTAAGCAGATGTTTACGCAATATGGCGGAGCTAGGCCATATGGAGTGGCTATAATGGTTGCTGGAGTAGATAAGAGTAAAGGACATTTGTACACTACTGATGTTACTGGAAATTTCTTTGCTTACAAAGCAAACGTTATAGGAGAAGATGATGAGCAGATAAAAGAAAAGCTTAGAAAAGATTACAAAGAAGATATGGCTATTGAGGATGGAATAAAATTGGCCCTTAGAATATTTAAAGAAATTCAGGGGAAGAATTTTGAAGTTGAAAGATTTGATATATGTTACGTCAAAAAAGCTGAAAAAAAATTGGTAAGATTAGAACCTGAAAAACTAAGTAAGTATGGTAAGTGATTTGAATAATAATCTTTAAATAAGCTGACTATTTGTTTTATTTATGGTTGTCGTTGAAGCAAAAAAGTGCGTTGGAAGCAAGACTTTTGAAATCTCTGTTGATTTTGAAGAAGCTATTAAGATTAAAACTGGAGAAGGAGATATCACTAATGCATTGAATTCTAATGGAATTTATTATAATGTCAAAGAAGGAACTATGGCAAGTAATCTGGATTTGAAAAATGCTTTTGGGACAACAGACTTGCATGAGGTTGCTGAGAAAATAATAAAGGAAGGCGAGTTGCAAAAACCTCAGGAATTTAGGGATGCAGAAAAAGGAAGAAAAATTAAACAAATTGTTGACTTAATCTTGAGAAATGCGGCGGACCAACATGGAAGGTCTTATACTGAAGAGAGGATAAAAAGAGGTATTCAGGAAATTCATTATCATTTTGACAATAGACCTGCTGAACAGCAGATGCTTGACGTTGTTGAAAAACTGAAACCAATTATTCCTATAAGCATTCAAGTCAAAAAGATAAAACTTACTATTCCTGCTCAATATACTGGGAAAGTTTATGGTATTCTTCAAGATTATAAAGATAATGAAGAATGGCTTCCTAATGGAGACTTGGAAGTAACTATTCATATCCCTGCGGGGATGCAATTAGATTTCTATGATAAGCTTAACGGAATTACGCATGGTGCAGTTAGAAGCGAAGAAGTTTTGAAATAGGTTTAAAATGGTAAACGAAGAACAATTAAAAAATCTGGAAGGATACAAATGTGCAAGTTTTGCTTTATGGAGTGATAACTTTAATAATGAAGATTTAAAAACTTCCCAATATGATTATTTTTTAAAACATAAAAAAAATTAAATAATAATAACATTGTTTTTCTAGGATTGAATCCGTCAAAGCAAGTTTCAGGAACTTTTGCTAATTTTCATAATGGAAATGATTATAGGAATAAAAGTTTAAATGAATATGTAAAAGAAAATGAAAACTTAATTGGCTCTTATATGACTGATTTATTTGAAAAGGTGCAACGAAATTCTAATGAATTAAAAAAAGAAAACTCTAAAAAATCTAAAGTGAGACTTTTTGAACAATTGAATATTTTAGGAGGAAACTCTTTCCATATAATCTGTTTTGGTACGAAAGTTTTCAAACAAATTAATAAACTCTTTCCATATAATGGTAAACCAAATACCCTTGGGTCCGATGGTATAAAGATTTATATTCAGAATTTTTTAGTAAAGAAAAGAAATTAGTTTTTTATCAAGTCTGGCACTATTCTAACTATGGAAAAAATAAGGAAAGAATTAAAGAATTAAAAAAGCAATTGGAATATCTAAATGAATATCTTAAAAAAATTAGTAAATGAGAAAAATCAGATTAGCATTAAAATAAGATTATATTTTTTAGTAATGGTATTACTTACTTTTTGGATTAAACTAAATGAGAATAGAAGCTTTTAACCACTTCTCAGAGGTTGGAAGATAATTTAAACTACTTCTTATTGTAGATTGAATGAAAAAGAGCGTCAAGGTGGTTGTAGATTCTAAAGATTCAAATAATCTTTTAGAAATTCTTGGAAATATTGCTGAAAAACAGAGCATTGAAATTATCCCTATAAAGATTGATGATTCTGGCAAAGATATTATTGAAATAAGTTATTAAGATAATCTTTGTGAGAAAATCCAACAATTAACCCCATAAAATCAAGGATTTTTCTGGCTTAAGGTTTTCCAAAATTTAACAGCAAAGTTTAAAAACCCTTAAGCAAAGTAATTTGCATAGATAAGGACACTAGAAGGTTGATTACGATTATCCTTGGAGTGTAGATTAATATTATGATGATAGAGAACGAAATTAATGAAGAGAATGAACAAATAGAGAGTTCTGAAGGTAATAAAAGATGGGTAGTTGTTCCTGGTGAAATTATTGTTTCTGGAGAGGACTTTCTTCCTGGAGAAGGTGCTAGAAGAGAAGGAGATAATGTTATTGCGGATAGATTTGGGCTTGCAGAGGTTGCAGGCAGAATGATTAAAGTGATTCCATTATCTGGAGCCTATATTCCAAGAAGAGGCAATGTTGTCATAGGAAGAGTTGTGGATGTTACATTTAACGGCTGGCTTGTGGATACAGATTCTGCTGGTTCTGCCTTCTTGCCTATTGCTGAATCTCCAAGATTTCTTAATAGAAATGAAATGGATCAATATTTAGGAATAGGAGATGTCTTGTCTGCAAAAATATGGAGTATAAAGGGTAGAGGAATTGACTTAACTCTTAAAGGAAGAGGACTAGGAAAATTAGAAGGCGGTTTTATATTTAGGATAAATGCTAGTAGAGTACCAAGAATAATTGGAAGAGAAGGAAGTATGATAACTCTTATAAAAGAAAAGACTGGATGTAACATAACTGTTGGACAGAATGGATGGGTTTGGGTTAAAGGAGATGATTTAGATTCAGAGATAAAGGCAAGAAAAGCCATTGAATTTGTTGCTGATAAAGTTCTTATTGAAGGATTAACAGACAAAATGGAGGTCTGGTTCCAGGAAAATTAATATGGTAGCAAGACCAAGCGGAAGAAAAGCGAATGAAATGAGGTCAATGAAGGCTAAAGTTGGAATTATTCCTAATGCTGATGGAAGTGCCATGTTTGCATTTGGAGATACAATTGCTATAGCTGCAGTATATGGACCAAGACAACTTCATCCTCAGCATATGCAAGACCCTTCAACTGGAATATTAAGAGTTAATTACGATTTGCTTAGCTTTTCAGTTAGTGAGAGAAAGAAACCTGGACCATCGAGAAGAAGCAAGGAAATTTCACAGGTTACTGAATGGGCACTATCTCCTGTTTTGGATTTAAGGGCATTTCCTAATACTGTAATTGATGTTCAAATTTATATTTTGCAAGCAGATGCCGGAACAAGAACGGCAGGAATTAATGCAGCATCTATGGCTTTGGCACATGCAGGAATTCCTATGAAAAACTTGATTTGTAGTGTTGCTGTTGGTAAATTAGACAAGGATTTGGCGCTTGATGCAGATAATGCAGAAGAGCATTATGATGAAGGAGAAGGACATACAGATATACCTTTAGCTAAGATTGCGGGAACTGATGAATTTACATTGATGCAGTTAGATGGAAAGATTCCTCCTGAAATGATTAAGGATGTTTTGGAAATGGTAAATAAAGGCTGCGAGGAAATTTATGAAGTTCAAAAGAAAGCTTTGAAGGAGATTGTAGAATGAGTTCAATGGATATAACAAATTTGACAAAAGAAAAGTTAACTAGTATGTTTAATGCTGGAAAAAGATTTGATGGACGTGGGTTACTTGATTTGAAAGACTTTGAAGTTGAATATGGAGTCTCAAATATGGCTGAGGGTAGTGCCAGAGTTAGAATGGGTAAGACTGAGATTATTGCTGGTGTAAAAATGGAAGTTGGAACACCTTATCCTGATTCTCCTAATAAGGGAAACCTTACAGTGTCTGCTGATTTGTTACCTTTGGCGTCTCCTAGGTTTGAACAAGGCCCTCCTAAATTTAATGCTATTGAACTGCCAAGATTAATAGACAGAATGATTAGAGAATCTGGAATGATTGACCTAAAGAAATTAGTTATTGTAGAAGGCGAGAAAGTTTGGACTGTTATTGTGGATATTTATCCAATAAATGATGATGGTGCTTTAGTTGATGCCGCTAGTATAGCCTGTGTTGCAGCATTGAAAAATGCAGTTTTCCCAAAACTAAAAGAAGATGGAAAGATTGATTATCATGCGAAGAGTGATGAAAGACTTCCTCTTGTTGAAACTACAATTCCACTTACATTCACGTTCTATAAACTTGGAGATAATCTGTTCCTTAGTCCTGTTAGAGAAGAAGAAGAAGCATGCGAAAGTAAAGTAACTTTGGGAATCTCGAAACTAGATGGTAGATATATGATTAATTCTTGTCAAAAAGGACTTAGCGTTCCTTTCAGACAGGAAGAGATTGAAAAAATAGTTAAACTTCTTCCTGAGAAGTATGATGAAGTAATGAAAACGTTTAATAAATACCTTAAATAATAGATAATATGGCAAAAAATCAATTTACTAAATATGAGACTGCGAGAATTTTGGGGGCAAGAGCTTTGCAGATTGCGATGGATGCGCCTTTATTGCTAAAAATTCCTGAAGAGGAACTGAAAATTATGAAGTACGATGCTATTAAAATTGCTGAAAGGGAATTAAACGAAGAAGTGTTGCCTATTTCTATTGATAGGCCTATGCCAGACAGAAGAGAAGAAAAGCTTAGAGCTATCAAAGTAGAAAAGATAAACGACGAAGAAATTGAAGCTAAAGAAAAAGAAGTTGAAAAAGAAATAGAAGAAAAAGCTGAAGAATTAGGTTTTGCTCCTGATGACGAGGATGAACCAGCTATTGAAGATACAAGCAGTAGTGAAGAACAATAGTTAAGGTTATTAATTGCAAGGTATTTCTGGTTTTATGATAATCAATAAAATTAGGGCAAGAGCTATAAAAGATTCTAGAAATGAATTGACCATTGAGGTTGAAGTTAATGAACAGAGGGCATCATCTCCATCTGGAAAATCAAAAGGAAGATATGAAAGTAAGCCTTACTATAAAGACTTGAAATTCTGTGTTTCATTTCTTAACAATTGGAAATGGAAAATTGAGATAAATAATTTCAAGGATTTAATAAAAGTTGAAAAAATAATTTCTAAGGAATTGAGGCTGAAAAGGGTAAATGAATTTGGGGGCAATTCTTTATTTGCTTTTGAGTCTGCAATTCTTAAGGCTCTTGCTAAGGAACAGAAAAAAGAGCTGTGGCAAATAATTAATCCTGCTGCGAGAAAACTTCCAGTTCCTGCGGGAAATGTAATCGGAGGGGGATTGCATAGTAACAATAAAAACCATCCAGTATTTCAAGAATTTCTTATTATTCCCAAGGGAAAAAATATCCGAAAAAATTATAGAATTCTTAAATCAGTATATTTGAAAGTTGGGGAAAAAATAAAATCAAAAAAGATAAACGATGAGGGTGCGTGGCAGACTGATTTAAGCATTGAAGATATTTTGAGTACTTTGTCTGAATTTAAAGAAATAAGAATTGGATTAGATATTGCTGCGTCATCATTCTATAAAAATGGGACATATAACTATAATTATTTTTTCTTGTCGAGAAAGGAGCAAATAGATTATATTAATAGACTTATAAAGAAATACGAAATTCTCTATACCGAAGACCCATTGGATGAAGAAGATTTTTCTGGATTTAGAAAAATTAGTAAAAATAATCTGGTTGTTGGAGATGATTTGACAGTGACTAATTTTTATAGAGTGAAGAAAGCTATAAAAATGAAATCTACAAATGCAGTGATAGTAAAACCAAACCAGACTGGGTCTCTTTTAGAAGTTGATGCCGTAATAAAATTGTGCAAAAAACAGGGTATTAAGATTATATTCTCACATCGGTCTGGAGAAACAATGGACTCTGCATTAGCAGACTATGCCTTCGGCTTTGAAGCAGATTATATTAAATGTGGAATTGCTACAAAGTGGAGAGATGTTAAACTGAAAAGGTTATTAGAGATAGACAGAAGCAAGTTTTAAATACCCAAGATTTATCCTAAAAGTAGGTTGTACGTACCGGCTGAAACAAACCCGGATCTTGACTCCGCAAGGAACAGGTTGCGTTCGCGCAAACACCCGTGCACTAATTATAACGAATTTACAATGGCAAAGAAAAAAGAAAGCTTAGTTGATGAAGTAAAGAAGATAGTTGGAAAAGCAACTGAAAAAGCTGACGAAATCGTAGAAGAAATAGTCAAAGATGTAAAAGAAGGCATTGAAGCAATAGAAGATACTCTTGAAGGAAAGTCAAAGAATGTTAAAAAAGAAGCCAAGAATAAATCTGATAAAAAATCTGCTTTACTTGAAAGAGCTAAGGCACTTGCAGGAAAAGTTGAAGGCGAAGAAAAGATTGGAATAAAAGAAATTAAAGGAAAGGTTAAGGGAGAGGAAGAAGAAAAGAAAACTATTGTTCCTATTGAAGATTATCTTAAAGCGTCATTACATTTGGGAACTAGAGTTATTACTCCAGACATGAAGCAGTATGTTTATAGAAGAAGAGCAGATGGACTTGCGGTATTTAATACCTCTTTGCAAGATGATAAGATAAGAGAGGCCGTCGAATTCCTTGCTAAGTATGCACCTGAACAAATAGTTTTGGCATGTAAAAGAGAAGCTGGATGGAAAGCTGTTGAAAAATTTGGAGAAACATTAGGAATAAAGGTATTCACAAAGAAGTATCCTGCAGGAACTTTAACAAACACTAACTTAGAGGATTTCTTCGAAAGAGATTTAGCAATGATTTGTGACCCCTGGCTTGATAAAAATTTATTAGTTGACTCAAATAAGATTAAGATTCCTGTTTTTGGAATATGTGATACAAATAACTTTACGAAGGGAATAAACTTTGTTTTGCCAGTCAATAATAAGAGTTACAAAAGTCTTGGAATGGTGTTTTACTTGTTGACTAAGTTATATGCGGAAAAAAGGGGAATTAAAATAAAAGAACCTAAAATAAAGGACTTTATTGAAGACTGGGATAGTTTAGTTCCTCCTCAATAAACTTAGTGATATGTGATACTCCTTGCCCTAAGGGGCAAGGCTTCTATGCATGATGCACATCCTGATTTCTCACGTAATCTAT
>DANJ01000035.1 GCA_002497285.1 Candidatus Pacearchaeota archaeon UBA92 | reverse complement strand
AAAATCTATTCCGGACAAAGCCCAAATCACACAACCCTTTCATTAACAATCCGGAAATGCGTCCTTCCTTCCTGCCACATCTTAATGGCTTCATCAGCAAAAATTATTAATTCATGTTTTGCTTCATCATAAGTCATCCATCTTGCTTCTCCTTCTTCCGTATCTTTTGGCTCTCCTTCTCCTTTAGCATGTAATAACATTACAACTTTCTGTTTTCCTGAAGAATTATGTTTCAATTCACAAAAACCACATACATTAAACCCAGAAACACTAACTCCTGTCTCTTCAAGAACTTCCCTTTTAGCAGCTTCATTTGATAATTCTCCGGGCATAACTCCTCCCCCTGGGATGCATAGTCCTCCCTTAAAAGGTCCTTTCTTCAATCGTATAAGGAGAAATTTTCCATCACTGTTTGTGACAATAGCATTTGCGTTCAGTCTTATTATATCCTGACTTTCTCCTATTCTCTGATTTCCTTTCCAGATAATTTTTTTATCAAACCGCCCTCTCTTTTCGGCCTTTTCCTCCCTAATCTTTTCAATTTCTTCCATGGAAGAGCCTTTAGCCTTTACAATTGCGTGAATTACTTCAACAACGTCTGCTAATTCTTCCAATTCGTGATCATGAGCAAATTCGCTTGTTTCCTCCTTTAGTTTATTTACTAATTCCAAATAATACTCTTCATCATCTGCAATATAATTATTTGTCAGATTAAAGAGTTCCGGAATTTTGTCCCTGACAAGCTTCTTTCCAGCCATAAACTTTCTAGAATTTATAGATATATAACTATTATTGTCCCATATCCAAATAATAAAAATCTCTTCAGATTAAAATAAAAAAATAAATTTATCCGAAGAGGCTTGCTAATCCTGCAGCTGCATCTTCAGCAGGCTTTTTCTCTTCCTTTTTCTCTTCCTTCTTAGCTTCTGCAACAGGTGCAGCCACAGCAACACTAGCATTCTCTAGTTCTGCTCCAATGTCTACTCCATTCAATGCAGCAATCAAGGTTTTCACCTTAGCTTCATCTACTTGTGCACCAGCAGCTTCTATTACCTTCTTAAGGCTAGATTCATTTACTGGCTGTCCAAGCTTATGCAAAAGCAAAGCTCCATATATATATTCCATCAATTTTTTCCCTCCTTTCTATTTGTATAATTAGCAAGACGTTCTCCATCCGAAGCCATTATCTGCAATTCAACCCGGATAGGCATCATATCTCCGCCAAGTTGGCCAAGTATCAATGCAAATTCTTCAGCAGGCACAATTCCTCTAAAATTATTTACAAATGAATTTCTTACATTAACAACAGCCCCATGATCATTAAATCGTCCCACATATTCTTCATGATTCCTTCTTGACTGTTCAGCATAGAGGTTACTCATCTTTCTTTTCCTCCGGATTTTGAGTCTCAGTAATCTCTTCTTTAGCTTCTTCAGCAGGCTTCTCTTCTACTTCTTCTTTAGACTCTTCTTTATTTCCCATCAAATTTCCCAATGCCTTTTCTTCTCTAGCTGCTTTAGAGATGAAGTAAGAAATTGTTTTGTCTGTTGGATATTCAACTTTTATTGCAAATCCAAGCGCCTTCCTTACCAAATTCTTTAACTCTTCAAATACTCCTATTTTGTCTATCTTAATTCCAACATAAACTTTATCTTCTTCAGAATCATAAGCCGCAACAGGAATAAATCCAACTTTCATAGGTTCTATACCAAGTTTTCCTAGAACTCCAGCGACTTTATCGCTTATTGGTTGCCCTTCTTTTGCAACAGTTGCTCCCTTTATGATTTCCAATTTTCCGTCCTTTACTGCAACTTTTAATCCAACGCCAGACAATTCTGAAATTGCAGGTCCAGGAATCAATTCAGTCAGTCCAGGTTCAATTTCAATATCTTCAGGGGCAATATCTCCTGCTTTCGCTTTTGAGGGGCTAACATTATCACTAAGCATTCCAGACAATTCAAAAGCATCAAATTTAGAGAAAAACAAAACGAAATCAGATGAAATCTGTTTCTTAAATTCTTGGAGCATACCTTTTTCACTTTTGTCTATCGCTCTAAAGATAATACTTTTTTTGGCAAATACAACTTCTGCCTTTCCTCTAAATTTTTTCTTAATCTCATTAAATTGACTTCCAGGAAGACCCTTCATAGAAGCTATAAGAACAGTTTTTGAATTTTTGAATTTTTCAGCTAATTCTTTTACCAAAGTCACCTTTCCTTCAGGTACATTCTTATCCCTCACATATTTTTGCTCTGCTTTCATCTTACAATTCAACCCCTATTGGTTTCGTCATAGTCAGTTTTAGGAGCACCTTCTTTACATTTTCTTTTTTAGTAGGCAATGCATTAACAACCGCATCGTAAATAACTTTAATATTCTCAATCAATTCTTCATCCTTCATATTTGCCTTTCCAACAGGAATCTTAATGCTTGCTTCTTTTGCTCTTACTTTAACAGATTTAGAAATTCTATCTATTAATTGTTTGATTACTTCTGGGTTTTCTTGGGTTATAATTCCAAGCTGCGGGGATGGCATTTTTCCGGCAGGACCGAGAACTTTACCAAAAGCGGTAGCAACGGCTGGCATAAGAGAAGCATGTGCAATAAAGAAGTCATATCCATTTACAAGATTTCTAAGAAGAGCTTTGTCAGTATATTTCTTGAAGTCTGGTTTTGTTATTGTCTTTACAAGCTCGCTTTTAGTAGTAAGAAAACCACAAACCTTCTTGTCTTTTATCTTATGAGGAATATCAACAACAAGAGATATGTTAGCTTTCTTAATATCAACATCTTTTAGATTTATAATTAAGTCTACAGTCTGATTGAATTTTCTTTCTTTCTGTTTTCTTAATTCTATTAGTGCTTCGTTCAGTTTCATTTTCGTTTTTTCCTTTTCCTCCGTAGCCTTCTACAGGACGCCTCGAACGCATAGACGATATCGTTCGCGGATGTAGTTTATTGGCTAGTGTTTAACAAGAAAATGGGTATTTAAATGTTTTTGAGACGCCCCAACCGAGAATCACAACTTCCCCAAATATTCCTTAATCCTCTCAATTGTCTGGGGTATTAAAAAACCCTCAATCTTCTTTTCGAATATCTCTGACAATGGTTCAAACTCGCTTAGCCTGTAATTATTCTTCTTCTTATCAACTATCATTAAATCTCTCAGGCGTTTTAGTTGCCTTCGTACATTACTTTCAGCAAGACCTTTTTCTTCAAGAGAATGTTCCTTTCTTAACTCCTTTACCTTGTCAATTATCTCAAAACTAGTTAATTCTCTTCTTTCTACTCTTCCTGCATCAAGACACATTAAAATATCCACAACAACATCTCTACTATCTCCAGGTTGTAATAGCCCAAGAGATAAACAAACCTTTTTTATCAATTCTCTCTTACCAGAATCATAAGGTCTTTCATATTTTCTTAATGTGATTTCGCTCAAGGGCAATTCTTTAACCATGACAAAACAAGAATAACAATTATTATAAATCTAAGCCTTTCACAGGAGTATAAAACATGATTGATAAAAACTACGCAATTGATTTAGACGATGGAGACTATTATTCAAATAGAAGGACAACTATTCAAAGCATGAATCTGAGCACATCGCTCATAAAGGAGAATCATGAGAAAATATATTCAAAAATTTTCTATGTTGTGTCATTAATTTTTGCAATCTTTATTGCAGTATTCTCAGACAGTCTAAATTGGGTAATGGTTTTGATTTTCGTTGATTTATCATTTTTTGTTCTGGTTTTGTTTGCCTAGGATTACCGCAAAAAGAGAAGAAAACTAGCAAAAGACCATTATAAGATAATTGGTAGGTTAGAAAAATTTAGTATTAAAATTGATAAGCTTTAATAAATCTCAATCATCTAAAATCTTATAAAGCAATTTTCTTAATATAAAAAATGGAATTAGTAGCATTTCTTGGAAGAGATAAAGAAAGTTGGGGACAGATTACCGGATTAATAAACAAGGGAGAATGGGAAAAAGTGGTAATTGTAAAGACAAAAGAGTCCACTGACTTTCCAAAACCTGAAAATGCAGAAGAAATACTGATAGATTCCTCACAGCTTCTTCTCACACTAAAGGATGATTTGCTTAAAAAGTTGAAACCAAAACTTTCCGGATTAGAAGTATCTCTATCCATAGCTTCAGGCAACGGAAAAGAACACATGGCATTAATTTCTGCTCTATTATCATTACCCGTAGGAATAAGACTTGTTGTATTTACAAAGAGTGGCGTAGAATTCGTTAATTAAAAGTATCCGAATACCCATCTAACCATCATTAATACAAGGGCTGCAAGTATAAGCCACGTCGTAAACTTATAGGCTTTCTTTCCCCAAGATTCTCTTCCTGTTATTCCCCAAATTGTTAGGTAAAAGAATCGTCCTCCATCTAATATGGAAACAGGAAGCATATTGAACAAAGCTACTAAAATATTTATCACAACTATCCACCATAATAAATCATAGATGAACTGCACAAATTCGCCATCCCAGGATGGTTGATAATAAACCAAAGGATCTCTTATTTTATATATTGCTCCAAATAATATTCCGGAAACTCCACTTCTTTGATAATTGTTAAATGCAATTCCGAGATAAGCTCTCCCGTCATTATCTGCAAGTTCGATATTATAAGAGATTTCATCTCCATTTTCATCAAGAGACTTAATTACAACTTCATCTCCAGGAGAATATTTTCCAAGCTCTTCTGAAATCTGTGGTTGGCTTGTAATCTTTACACCATTAACAGAAACAATCGGCCCTGTTAATCCAGCCCTTATAGCAGGGGCATCCTGAAACACTCCAATCTTTTCTGCATTCGTCTCAGAAGCTATGACAAGTATATCTTTTGGAGCAAGGTACATTCCCCCTTGTGTTTTAACTTCATTAAGTCCATCTTTCAAAATACCATCTACATTGTTCAATCCACTAATATTGACTCCATTTATACTAATCACAGAAGCAACACTTATTGCTCCACTTGGGTATGCATTAAAATTAACTCCAGCAGGTGCAAAACTCAAGGAGAAAAATAATGCCAAAGCCCCAAGGAAAATAACCGTCATTACAACATTAGCAAAGGTTCCTGCAGCCAATATAACAAGTTGAGGAAATTTTTTCTTATTATACATTTGTTTTTCATCTGGCTCAACAAAAGCGCCAAAGAAAGGCCCAAAGAATGCAAGCCCAGTTGTTTTAATTTTTATTCCATTAAGTCTTGCAAAAATTCCATGAGAGAATTCATGAGATATTGCAACTATCGCCAAGGCAATCAAAAAGTATGTAAAATAAAGTGGAGGAAACAATGATTCCAAACCAAAAAGTTTTGGAAAATAGGGTATCAATGGAGCTATCGGTGGAACATTCTGTAGTTGCTCAGGTATTGCAGTAGTTACATACTTCCATACAGAAAGGCCCATTATCCAAACTATCAATCCCATCAAGATATATCCCGAAGCAATCACAATGTATTGCAAAGGCTTTAATATTTTTTCAAATTTTTTCGCAGTCCAGTCAATAAACTTCAAGCCAAAACTACTATGATATAAGAATATCCATCCTTGTCTCTTCAGGTTCTTCTTATGCTTATAGAGAAGAAGGAAAGTAGCCACTGCAAAAACTATCATGAACGCAAGGTCATATACTATAAAACTATCCATTAATTCACCTATTTTTTCTTAGCTTTTATCGGTCTAAAATCTTTTTGCCCACATCTTCTGCATTTAACTTTCTTAGCAATAACTCTAATAGAATCAGTTCTCAGCTTCTGACCACATGCCTTACAAACAAAAATATTTTTAAACAATCTCGTCTGCGCTGCAGGAATTTTTGTACCCATGATTATCCCTACAAAAGTATGTTTTTAAATTTATCCAAGAACTAAAGAACTCTCTTCACAATCTTTTTCCCTTCAACATTCCAATATTCAACTTGTTTATCAGGAGCAATTTCTTCCTTTATTTCCTCAACAAAAGGAACATCAATAGTCTCAAAACTTTCTAAATCCATAAGGCTTACGCTTTCATCCGAAACACTCAATATCTGACCCTTTCTTTTATCAATCATAGGAACTTCAAATCTTTCATGTCCAGGAACCGCAATAACCTTTTTCTTTCCATTAATTATTCCAATAGCCTCAATTCTACATTTAGCATGTCCATGCTTTCCAGTCTTACTGACATCATTACTTCTTACAGTATAACCATCTCCTTCAACAAGAATAGTAACTCCAGGTTTAGCCTCAGTAGCATTAATTAATTTCAACACCATACATTTCTTAAATTGAAAACGTTTATAAAACTTGCTAATCAGAAATGCACATGTCAGGACAAGAAACTTTAGTCTATGAACAGAGATACCTTGGAGTACAAGGAGCAATCACAATAGATGGATTGGAAAAAATAGTAACCGAAAGACTAGATGGAATCAATTTTAAGTTAGGAACAAGGACCAAAAACCCAAGTGAATCTCCAACGTTTATCCATTGTATTTATTTATATCCTGGAAATGGTTTCTCTGGATTAGTCAACGCTTATTTCACAAAATCTGCCCCCAATATCTCTACGGAAAAATCCTCTGAACCAATCACACTATCAGCCAATTCAGGACACTTACTCATAATAGCTACAGAAGATTCTATCAGGAAGGTAGACGAACAATTAAATGACCTTTATTTAGGATTTTAATATGGCAACAAAAAAAGGCGACTTTGTAGAAATAAAATTCACAGGAAGAACAAACGGAAAAGTTTTCGACTCAAACATTTCTGAAGACCTAAAAGAAATTGACCCTAAAGCAGACGAGAGAAAAACAATAGTAGCAATAGGTGAAGAGATGGTTGTTCCCGGACTAGATAAGGCATTGGAAGATAAAGAAATAGGAAAAGAGTATAATTTCCATGTAGCATACAAGGAAGGATTTGGAGAAAGGAAAAGAGAATTGGTAAAGACAATACCTCTTTCAGTTTTCACAAAACAGAAAATAAATCCTTACCCTGGAGCATCACTAATTATGGATAATAATCTCGTTAAAGTAATCACAGTCTCAGGAGCAAGGGTCATTACAGACTTCAACAACCCTCTTGCAGGAAAAGATTTAGACTACACATTCACAATAACTCGAATTGTTACAGATGACAAAGAGAAAACAGATGCTTTCTTTGACTTCTTTTTCCACCACATACCAAAATTTACAATTTCTCAGGACTCCGTAACTGTGGAATTACATAAACAGGCAGAGCCAATAATTGAAATATTTAAGGAAAGATTTAAGAAATTAATAGGAAAAGAGTTAAAATTTCAGGAGCTAAAAGAGGAAAAAGATAAGGCAGAAGAACCACAACAATCCTTATAAATCTCTTTAAATTCTATCCTTTATGTCAGAAATTTCGTTCGAAAAAGAGCATTATGAAAATCCAGTAGACGTTGAATTGGAATCTCTTCTTCAGAAACAATCCGCAAGAATAAAAGTTGTTGGTTGTGGAGGCGGAGGAGGAAATTCAGTCTCTAGAATGAAAGAAGTAGGCGTTAAGGGATGCGAAGTTATCGCTTTAAACACAGATGCACAGGATCTTCTATATACTACCGCAGATCATAAGATTTTGATAGGTCGAGAATTGACTCATGGCTTAGGGGCAGGTTCAAATCCAAAAATAGGTGAGGAAGCTGCAAGGGAATCAGAACAAGAAATAAAAAAGAAATTATCAAACTCTGACATGGTTTTTATCACATGCGGTTTAGGCGGAGGAACCGGAACAGGAGCAGCCCCAGTTGTTGCAGAAATAGCAAAGAAACAGAATGCCCTGACAATAGGCATTGTAACTCTTCCATTCACAGTTGAAGGACAAAAAAGAATAGAAAATGCCCAATATGGTCTTGAAAGAATGGAGTCTATAGTAGACACATTAATTGTAATCCCAAATGATAAACTTCTTGAATTAGCTCCAGAACTGCCATTACACACTGCCTTTAAAGTTGCAGATGAAATTCTTACAAATTCAGTAAAAGGAATTGCTGAGTTAATCACAACTTCTGGATTGGTTAATTTAGATTTTGCAGACGTCAGAACAGTAATGTCAAATGGAGGAGTTTCATTAATCGGAATAGGAGAATCAGATTCAGCACAAAACAGAGCAAGAGAAGCTGTCGAAAGAGCAATTAACAATCCTTTATTAGATGTTAATATAAAAGAAGCAAAAGGAGCTTTAGTAAATGTTATAGGTGGAAATGACATGTCTCTAGATGAATATAAAATTATAATGGAAACTTTAGGAAGCAAGATTTCTCCAGAAGCCAAAATTATTTCTGGAGCCCAAATTTCTGCAGATATGGACAAGTCAATAAAAGTTTTATTAATTGTTACAGGAGTAAATAGCACACAAATACTTGGTTCGGGAATTTCAGGCAAAGTAACAGCCCAAAGTCAACTAAAGGATGAATTAGGCATAGATTTCCTAAATGATTAGTTTTTTAAACCCCTTTCATTTTTAATTAACATGCATCAGAAAATAAAATCATTCATAATTCAATCAACAAGAGTTTGGAAACTTCTTAAAAAGCCGTCTATGGAAGAGTTCAAAACCATAACAAAAGTCTCCGCTTTAGGGATATTAATCTTGGGCGCAGCAGGATTCTTCATATCTGTCATAATAGGGTTCTTCTAGAAAAATTTATAAACCTTACAAAACCTTTTTCAATACTACTTCTTTAGTATTAGGAGGTAGCGGAGCATAAACAAAATGATTTTTATCATTAAAGTAACAACAAACAAGGAAGGAAAAGCACTCGAAATGATTTCAGACAGAGTGAATAAAAAAACTTTAGATGTTTTTGCAGTTGTAAAACCTCACGGATTAAGAGGGTACATAATAATAGAAGCTGCAGACAGAGATTCAGTAGAAGAGGCAGTTTATAATCTTCCATATGTTAAGGGAATTTTACCAAGAATGATTTCTTACGACGAAGTAAAAAATATGCTCCAGCCTGAAGTTGAAGACTTCAATATAGAAATAGGGGATATAGTTGAGATGATTGCAGATACATTTAAAAATGAAAAAGGAAAAGTTACAAGAATTGACAAGAAAAAGGGAGAAGTAGTTGTCTCTCTTTTGGGCGCAGCTGTTCCAATACCTGTAACAGTTAAAATGGATAACGTTAGAGTTATAAGGCGTGATAAAGATGAAGAATCAGGCGAATCTGATTCATTTGAGGAAAAATATGAAAATTAAGCTTATAGTTGATGGTGGAGCAATGAAACCAGGACCTTCGGTTTCACAGCAGCTTGGTCCAATGGGAATTAACCTCGGAAAAGTTATTCAGGAAATTAATGAGGCAACATCTGGATTCAAAGGAATGAAAGTTCCTGTTGAGTTAGATGTAGATAAAAAAACTAAAAACTTTACAGTGAAAGTTTCATCTCCACCCGTTTCAGAGCTTATAAAAAAAGAACTAGGTTTAGAATCAGGATCAGGACTGGCAGGAAAAACTTATGTAGGCAATATTTCTGTAGAACAATTGATTGGAATCGCAAAGACAAAACTTCCTGGAATGCTTGCTAAAGATTTGAAAGCAGCATTAAAACTTACAGTAGGTTCGTGTGTTTCTCTAGGCATATTAATTGATAGCAAAAATCCAAAAGAAATAATGAGAATTATTGAATCTGGAGTATATGATAAAGAAATTAAGGAAGAAAAAACAATTCCAGATCCTGAAAAGAAAAAAGATATAGAAACTCAATTTGAAATAGTTAAAGCCAAGCAAGAGAAGGACCAGAAAGCATTAGAAGAAGCTAAGGCGAAGGAAGAAGCTGAGAAAGCAACAGCCACTGTAACAGCAGCTGCAACTCCTGGAGCTACCACTACTGCAGCCCCTGGGGATGCAAAGAAAGATACAAAGAAAGATGATAAGAAAAAGAAGTAATTTTTCTTTAATAAGATTCTAAATGCAAATAGTAAACATTAAAAAGCTCTAATTAAATCATTATTACAATGGGGATGTAGTATAGCCTGGTTAGTATTCGAGGTTTGGGACTTCGCGACCGCGGTTCAAATCCGCGCATCCCCATCTCATAACAGAATAATTTAAAAACCATCTATCCACTAATACATAATTAACATGGCCACAAAAACAAAAAAAATAAGACATGCAGGACGATTCGGAGCAGGGTACGGAACTAATGTTCGTAAGAAACTCAACATAATAGAATCATTACAGAGAAAAAAACAAGTCTGCCCACATTGTAAAAAACAAGGCGTAAAGAGAGAATCTTCAGGAATTTGGTATTGTAAAAAATGCGACAAGAGATTTACTGGACACGCTTACTATCTTGAAAAGCAAGCATAAAACTTTAAAAACCCCCGTTTCCCCAAATATTCATGGCACAATACAAATGTTTCAGCTGCGGAAAAGTCATAACTAACAAAATTCTCGAAAAAAGATTTGTCTGTCCGCATTGTAACTCAAAAATTTTCTACAAACCAAGAAAGCATATAGCTAAGGTAAAGGCAATTTAAATGCAAGCAACAGAAAAAATTCAGGAATTACAAATTTTAGAAAAGAATTTGCAAAATCTTGCAATGCAAAAACAAGCATTCCAACTTGAATCGACGGAAAGTCAGAACGCTCTTGAAGAAATAAAAAAAACTTCTTCAGATATTTTCAAGGTTGTCGGTTCAATTATGTTGAAGGCAGAAAAGGATGAAACAATAAAAGAGCTTGAAGAAAAGATTAACTTGCTCAATTTAAGAAATTCATCAATAGAAAAACAGGAAGCACTTATTGAAAATAAGGCAGAAGAACTAAAGTCTGAAATAAAGAAAATTATTGATTCTGAGAAGTAATTGCTATATACAAATACGATAATATTTATATAGTGTTCCGCTTAACTCATAACATGGCTTTTGACTTTAGAAAATTAATGGGAAAAGGGGAAGATTCTGACGATTATGTTGAGATAGATTTGAATCCAAATGCAGAATTAAAAAGCAAGATTCTTGTAAGACCATTCACATTAAGGCAATTTGATGATGTTAACGAGATATTAAATGCATTAAGAGAAGGCTATACTATTGCCGTAATAGACATAAAACCTATGAAAACAAAGGATGTTATAGAGCTAAAAAGAGCAGTAGCTAAGATTAAGAAGACAGTTGAGGCTTTAGAGGGATCAATAGCAGGTTTCGGAGAACATACTATTCTTGCAACACCTAGTTTCGCAGAGGTTTATAGGGCTCCTGAAAAGGCAGAGAAGAAGGACAACCTTTCTTTCTATTAAATTAGAAGTGACCTTTAGTAGAATTGTTCAACAATAATCTATAAATAATACCCTATCTAAAGGATTTAATGGCTATAAAGAAAAAGAGCGTTATAGTTGCAGTTTCTGGAGGATTTGACCCAATTCATGCAGGACATATCGAATATTTGAAAAATGCAAAGGAATTAGGGGATAAACTAATAGTCATTTTAAACAACGATGACTTTCTGACAAGAAGAAAAGGTTTTGTTTTCATGCCATTCCAAGAAAGAGTTAGAGTTTTATCTGCTTTAAGATATGTAGATGAGGTAATGGTAAGTGTGGATGAAGATGAAACCGTTTGCAAATCCCTCGAGCTGTTAAAACCCAATATCTTTGCAAAAGGCCCTCATTGGACTGAATCCGAGATTCCAGAAGCGAAAGTTTGCAAGGATTTAGGTATAAAGATTATTTCTGGTTTAGGCGAGAGAGTTCAATCTTCTGCTGAAAAATTCTTAAAAAATTACAAGCCTAATTAATCCTTCCGCAAGAAATCCT
>DANJ01000008.1:6789-11999 GCA_002497285.1 Candidatus Pacearchaeota archaeon UBA92 | reverse complement strand
GGGTGCTCTTTGAAATCTCAGGATGAGGAAAACGGCAGAAAAAGTGTCAAATTTACTGGGGGTTCAGAATCCCTGCTTTTGACTATTAAAAATTGGTTTTTCGTTTTTTGAATAAACGAGTATATTTGCATGATTTCTTGCAAAATATCGCGGATAGTTTCCTGACACGAAATAACTCCAAATTATTTCATTTCTATAATTATTCTTATCGAATATTTCATCCACCAAAACTTTGACATAATGTGTTGATCTATAATCCAAATGAACATAAATACTTCCATCTTCAGTTAGTAATTCCTTCAGGAAAATTAATCGCTTCCTTAAAAATTCTAAAAATTCTGCTCCTGCAATTTTATCTTGATAAGCTTTCTCTCCTTTTGCTCCCTTAAACTCCTGCTCTGCCGCAAATGGGGGATCAATATAAATAAGTTTTACTCCGTTTCTGCCGTCGGGATTTCTTAATTTTCCTTGCTCTTTTAATTTCAAAAGATGTTTCAGCGCCTGCAAGTTATCGCCGAAAATTAGCATATTTTGCCATTCATTTTCTTTCACTTCGCCAAACTTCTTAATTGGTTGAAACGGCACGCTCAAAGTATCCGCCAAAATATCCTCTTTTCTTTCCTTACAGGCATAAGTCAATTCATATTCTCTTTCTGTTTCAAACGGAATTAAAAATCGGAATTCATCAGAAATCGGCTTATCTTCTTGAATTTTTTTGACTATTTCCTCTTTTTGTTGCTTAGTTAGTTTTTTCATATGCAATTTGCCTTAATAATTTTCCTACTTTTTGCTTGTATTCACTTCTCCGGACGCAGAATTTCCAGTTATTCCAATTTGTTCCAATTGTGCTAAACGTGGGTCATCGGGAGATTTTTCTTTTGCCCTGTCTTTAATGACGTTTAAGAAGTCTCTATGAAGAGTTTCCGCAATGCGAAGAAGTGTACCCCATTCAGTAGCATCAACATTAATGCTTTTTAACATGAGGCGCAAATCTTTGGTGTCATCTTCTATCTGTCCACATACAATTAAGCCACCAATAACGGATTTTTTTAGTGAAACATCAGTCGTTTCGTTATCGGCTCTCTTTTTAACATAAAGCACATAATCTCTTATCTGGTCAAGCTCTGCTTTGCCTACTTTATCTCCGGGTCTTTTTAAATCAACAATGTAAACCGTCTTGGAATCTCCCAGACAAAAGAAATCCGGAATTTTTCTGCCTTCTTTGTCGTTAGTTCCCGGCATGCCAAATTCTTCTTTTAAAATTCTATCGATGCTATTTTCCCGTCTAAAAGATTCCCAAGAAGGATCTACCAACCAAGGATGTTTCTCAACATAATCCTGCATATCGGGCTTTTCTGGGATCTTGTCTTCAATCATCTGCGCAAATTTCCTAATGATTTCAACGCGCCCTTTTACCTTTTGTGCGGTCATAACCGCCTCCATGACATCCCATTCGGAAAGAATTTCAAAGATTTTCGTTCTGTCCTCACTCGAAGCAGCATTTATTTGCTTAATTACTTCCATAAAATGATGGTTGGTTAAAGCATTGTAACCAAATTGAATCAATTCATCTAAAATCTCTTTATCTTTGTCAATTTGAGGAATTGAACACAATTTGTCAACGAACGAATTAAATATTTTTCTTTCTTTCTCGGGTAACTTTTCAGCATAAGCGAGATATTTAGTAACCTCTGGGCGAGTAATTTTGGCTTTTCTTCTCGCTTCTGCCCACTTTTCCAAGTGCTCCCTTATTTTTTTTATTCCCCACTCTTTTAATACAGCTGGTAAAGGCTCTTCCCACAAACTGCTGGCTCTATCAGTCGCTATGAAATCCTGACCATCCGTCAAATCTAACTGATCGGCAATGACTTCTCCCGTCATGTATTGCATTCCATGCTGCCCCCATGTCCCCCCGCTTAAACCGAAGAACCACGGAGCTTGAGCCATCTTGCCTCTGGCAAAAACCACCATTCCCCTAGCATCTTCGTCAGGTATGGGTTGTTCCGTAAAGCCTATCCACCACTTTATTTCACCGACCCCCGATACATTTTCAGATTGCCAAGCATTAAACCCTATGGGATAACGAAATTGAAAGGCCAATTCAGATTTTGTCAGTCTTTCGCCATTTACGAAAACGGAAAAATTAGTATCTGAAAGTATCGTAAATCGCCTGACCATGCCAGTACGAAAAGAATTTGCGCCTATGGCCCTAGAGATTTTTATTTGCGTTAAGGTAATGGTTGTACCGGATGGTTCTTGAGTTTTCTTACCATCTTCGGAAAGCATTTCTGGATGATAATCTTCAATGAATTTCCCACTTTTTGTCATAGCATCGAAATCTAATGCGAAGTGAGTTATTTCTCCACTTTTAACGGTTCTAATCTCAATCCGATTTGCTATTCCAAATCCTGACAACTTACCAATTCCTTTCCTTGCCATTACTTTTCTCTGAAGCAGACTATCAAACTTATTTGAATAATCTCCTTCTTCTTTGCGTCTATCCCTTCCCACTAACAAATATTTCTTTTCGCATTCTTCAAATGTCATTCCGTGTCCGTCGTCTTTTACCACTATTTTGTCGGTGGTTTCAAAAGATTTATCAGAAGGTATTTCAACATAAACATTCTTTGCCATCGAATCCCAAGCGTTTGCTATCAATTCAGCAATGGCGGGAACCGCGCCAGAATACATCTGCAAACCTAAATGCTTAATCAAACCTCCTGCGATTCCCATCGTCAATTGACGAGTTTTATTTTTTGAAGTTTTAACCATTTTTAGCCCCCTGATTGTTTCTCAAAGCATTAAAACATTTTTTCCCTGCAAGCCTAGCAAATATAGGCGGCAAAGCATTACCCACTAAATCACAAGCCACATCCATGAATTTAGTTTTGAATCTGTAGTTAATTGGAAAACTTTGAATCAAAGCAGCTTCCCTTATTGAAATGGTTCTGTCCTCCGTTGGATGCCCAAATCTTCCCATGCAAGGGGTAGTACATCCAGTCGTTATCGTGCCAGAAACATTGTTCCAACTTAATCTTCCATAAACGTTTTGAAATCCAACTTTCTTGGTTTTGTGGCATTTAGGTCTTAAGTAGCAAGGCAAAGCCAATCTATTGTTGCCTTCCTTAATCGCTTTTAATCTCTTCATGCTGATTTCCTGCAAGTCTCTTATCACATGCCAGTTGAATTTCTCAGGGCCTCCGTTCTTCTTAGCGTAAGAAAGCTTCTTAGGATTTGGTATGCTCTTCACGATGTCCGCTAAAGTAACCCATGGTTTTAACTTGCCCTTCTCATCGACTTTTCTGGCATGAGTCGGTTTGGGCAAAGTAACCTCAAAACCCTTTCCTGCAACTAAAACGAATCTTCTCCTAGATTGAGGTACTCCGAAATTTGCCATCTGTAAAACGGCCGTGTTTACCACATAGCCCATTCGCTTTAGTTTATAAACGAATGCATCCAATATCTTTTTTCCTTTAGTGGCTATGCCCGGAACATTTTCCATCATTACCATTTTTGGCTTTATTTCTTCGACGATTCTTGCCATTTCAAGAACAAGGTCGTTTCGGGAATCGTATCTTTTGTATTTTTCGGTGAGCTGAGAAAACCCCTGGCAAGGAGGACACCCAGCTACCAAATCTATCTCTTTTTTACTCGTTAATCGGAAAATTTCTTTGCCGGTTACTTGTCTAATGTCTTTTATGAGCAATTTGGTTTTTCTATGATTTGCCTTGTAAGTTTTGGCTATCTCGGGTTTTAACTCGACTCCAGCCGCTACCTCGAAACCGGCTTTCTTAAGACCCAAGGTTAAACCACCCGCACCGCAAAACAAATCTATGGCAGTAGGTTTTCGTCTATTCATTTTTGATTTTCAAATTCAATTTTTTAATTATCCCGTTTGGATTCTTCAAAATTTCCGTATCCCAAAAACGTAAAACTTTCCAACCTTCTTTTCTCAATGCACGATTTATTCTCGCGTCTCTCTTTTTGTTCTCCATCAACTTGTTAACCCAAAATTCTTTGTTCTTTTTAAATGCTTCGCCCGTTATTTCCCTCATCCTTCGCCCATGCCAAAACGAACTGTCACAAAATATCAAAACGTTAGATTTCTTAATCCTAAAGTCTGGCTTACCTCGCAAATTTGGCTGTTTTTCGTATTTTACTTTCCGTTCCTTGAGCAAACTTTCCATCGCTTGTTCCAAACGAGTTCCAATGCTTTTAACTCGCTTCATGCGTTCCGATGCCTTTGGAGAAGGTTTTTTGAACCACGGTTTCTTGACTTTGCCTTTCATGTTAAGAGTGGGTTGCTATGTTTAAATTCTTTTCCAATGTGCGAGATTGCCTTGAGATAACATTCATGAAATTTTCTCTATTGAGCAGAATAACATTGTTAAAACTGGCCTTCAATTTTCCCACCTTAGTGGCAAAAACTATGTATTCTCTAATTTTCCTAAACGCTCTCAGTCTCTTTTCGTTTAATGGGACTACTATCCCTATCGCTCCAAGAATCGACGCGTTGGCGACATCGCCCAACATGTGTTTTCTGGAACCGGAATTCTCCAATTCTATCGCCAAAAAACATCTGGGATTTTTATTCCGCTCAGCCAAGAAATCCTCAAAATTACCCAAGTCCGTTTCGGAACGTGTAAACAAATCTTCTAACAAAATTCTGCGCCTACTAACTGCTTGGTTTATCCTTTCGTTATTTTTCTCAATATGCCCATCTATGTTGAAAGGACCAACCGCCAAGTCCAATCTTGGACAATACAATTTCCGATTAAAAGCATCTCCGCTTCCCTTTGCAACATCCCATTCTATCTCAACTTCTTTTTCGCCAAACATTCGTTTAAGCTTTTCAAAAGCCTCCGTCTTGTATCTTTCGGTATCTTCGTTTACTCTTCCTCTCGCCATTACTTTATATTGCTCCTACTCTTAATAAAATTATCTAAGCATTGAGGCAGAATCCGCTATTGCTTTATCTTTGTTGCCCGGATTTGCTTCTCGCGGATGAACTGTCTCAGTATGTATTTTATCATCTATTCATACAGCCTTCAATGCAATTAACTGCCCCTCAATTTTAATTATTTCTGGTGTCCATATTGTGTCCATCCGGTGATGAAAATGGGTGAAATTCAGTGAAATTGGATGAAGTGAAAAATTAGCGGGGAAGCTTGCGATGACTTGCTTCCCCGCTTTCTGACTGCTTCGTGGCG
>DANJ01000008.1:0-6680 GCA_002497285.1 Candidatus Pacearchaeota archaeon UBA92 | reverse complement strand
AACCGGGCTATGCGACCTCTCCATATTAAAAATTTTCTGCCTTTATTATACCCTATGGAAACGCAATTATCAAACCTGGATATCTCTATTTTGAGGAAAGTCTGGACAGAGAGAGGAGGAAGGAGGGATTACACTGATGGAAAGTGAACTTTTTATTGAGAGTAGCACAGATAGAAACCTGTCAAAAGTTTTGTTTCTAACAATCCTTATAGATATCTCTCCGATGGCCAACCTTTAAAATAACGATTTTCTGACCCTCCACATCAAAGAGAACCCTATATTCTCCTATTCTAAATCTGTATTCACCGAATCGGGAATCTTTCAGTTTTTTGGCAAAGCTAAGAGGGTTTTCTTGAGAAGAATAAAATTTGAGTTTTTCTAAAATTCTCTTCCGTATTTGAGCAGGAAGTTTTTCTGTTTCTTTGGCGGCCTTGCCTTTTAATATGAATCTATACACGAGATCAAATGTGGTATTTTTTTAGAAGTTTTTCCAAAGGAACAGTTTTCTTTTCGGATCTTCTCTTGGCAATTTCTTTTGCTAAACCTTCAGAGCGATACATTTCCAAATCTTCCAATTCCTCTTCAATCTCTCTCCATTTCTTCAATGGCAAAACAACCACTCCTTCTTTTTCTCTGAGGGCTTCTTTTGGCAAGGTTATGGTTTTTGCTGAGATATGTGTAGTCATATTTTAATTATACTAAATTAAACTTTAAAAAGTCAAATTTATGTATAACCTTCTCCCGTGTTCAAAAATAATTTCCAAAAAACTGTTATTCTGTATAAATTCGGGTCTCCCACACATTCAATCTTACCCTTTTTTTCTAAAAGATCCAGATTAAGTTCTAATCCAAATTTTTCGCATCACCTTATTCTTTCTCTATACTCAAAACATAAATCTAATTTATCAGGAAATACTCTAAATCCTGTACCGTGGTCGTGAGGTCTCCCATCGGGATATTGTCCAATTCGTATATCAACCAGAATTATTCCCTCTTTTAATAAGTTAAGAAAATTCTCAAAGTTAAACCCGCTTAATAACCAGGCTTCATTAAACCAAAATTTCTCATTAGACCCTTTATCTTTTGCTTCTGCTTTTACATACAATAATTTAGGAAGTTTCTTTTCAAAAGAATTCTTCAATGTTTCTTTATCCCAATAACCTACAATTTCTTTCTGGATAGTTATGAGATTTACTCTGTCTTTCTGAATGTCAATTTTAAAACCGGGTTTTCCTTTCAGTCGATTATATTCTTTAGCATTTACTGTTGTATGTAATTCTTTTCTTTTATTGCCACGTGCAGATTCATAGCCAAATCTCTCCAACAGAACAGAGTTTGCTTTTGGGGGAAGAGGAGATTTTGTGAATAATGTAAGCATGCTTGAAACATTTTTTCTTGCTGATTTTAACTCAATCATTGCAGTGTTTGGACCAGGGATATTATTTTCTGTTATCCCTAAAAGATCCTCCAAGGTTTTTCCTATTCCGGTATTTCCCTTTCTATGGGTTTTAATATAACCCTTTTCTTTTATTGTTATTGCTTTTAATCTTTCTATTAGTTCAGGATAAGTAATCATGGTCTCCAAAAATCAAGTATATATTCAAAAGTGGTGCTAAGAGTAATGTAATTGCTTGGCCAACCAAAGATACCCACCTTATTTACTAAATTTCTTTTATCCCAAATAATAATATTTCTAAGTTCATAACCTATTTTTTCCATTGCTTCAATGATGTAACTATGCGTGGGATATCTGTGATTATTCTCCCATAAATCATTGATGTTAATTACGCAATGAGCCTTTGGTTTTAAGAGGGGCAATATCCCTTTATAAATTTCGGCAAGTGCTTCTGCATATTTCTTTGGCTCCATTGTTCCAAGATCTCGTGGATTATTTGAATACTGCTGAACCTTATTGAAATGTTCATTTTTTCGTAGATCTCCACGAATACTTTTATTTAATCTTTTATGATTTAACATATTAGCATAAGGGGGTGAAGTAACGGATAAAGAGATGGTGTTCTCATCAAGGTATTTTGGGATATTAATTGCATCATCGCAAATCGCAATTTGTTTTGTATCGTCTCCAAAGTTTATCTCTAACTGGGAAAGTCTTTTATCGGTAAAATTGATATATTTTTTGTTGAGGTCAAAGCCTACTGCATTCCTTCCTAAATCCTGTGCTGCTATGAGAGTAGTGCCAATGCCAAGAAAAGGATCAAGGACTGATTCTCCTTTATGAGTAAAGAGTTGAATACACTTCTTAGGTAAAGCAATTGGGAATACAGCCGGATGGATATCTTTATCCCTAACATCTCTCTTCTCGTAGTATAATTCCCAAACAGCAACCTGATTGCGAACCCAATCTTTAGCAGTAAGACAGTTTATATGACTATCCGGACAAGAACAAGTTTTTTTATATCCTATGTTCAATTTTTTAAAGTTTTTTTTCATAATTATCCGCTAACTAAATAAATTCCATTTTTGATGTAGGTTTTGATTTTTTAGTCATCTCTCTTCATCTTTATAAGTTTACCTTTTATTAAAAACTTCTTCCATTTAACTCAATTAATTCTTCCATTGTTTGCTTACCTACCCAATAAGTAGAATTACATCCTACTATAATTAAATACAAAAAATCTATTTCCATTTTTGTCTCTTTTAACGATTTCATTATCATTTTTTTGTCAACATCTGACGGTTTTGGATTTGTTTCAGAATGAGTGTGCCATTCACCAACGTAAATTAAAGTGCCTCTAGTTTTTATCCAGGCTTTGTTGATTTGAGCTTGTGCACTAACTTTTGACCGAATAAAAAAACGCAGCCTATGTGTATCAAATCTATTCGGAGTAGTAACCTTTGCGATTTCAGTATAGTTCCTATACACATAACCAAGTAAAATCCCCCCTGATTCATCAACGCTCTTTTTCTGTTCATATTTTCTAAATACATTAAGTACCTTGCTTTTAATTATCAAACATTCTTTTGAGTTGGCGAACTCAACATTTTTTAAAATCCTCCACATATATTGCAACCTTTATTTTCTAAAATTGTCTTTTTATGGACACTGTAAGGTGAGTCTGACAGCCATTCGTCTCGTATCCGATAGCCTAATGATTTAAAAAAAGATAAGTCCCCAAGCCATGTATATAAGAGGCTACAATCAGGTTTGTCCTCAAGGAAACTTACGATTTTCTTACTAACAATACTGATAAAATGATCTATCTCTAAATTTGAATATGGTATAAAAGTGGTTTGACATCCACACTCCCTTCTGCAGAATTCTTTGTTTGGTTTCGCAACAGAATATCGAAATTCACCATCAATATCAAGACAACACTGATAGCAACCTCCTTTTTCAGGATGAACGTAGAGAATCTGTCCTGCAACGCCAAAAGGTTCCATCCAAAGATACAATAATGGGGATGTAATTATCCTTTTTCTCAATAAGTAGTTTAAACGCTTTTCTACGGCTAGGTTTCCCGTAGCGACTACTACAAGGTTACAATCATTCAGTAAAAATTCTTCTTTTTGTAATAAAGCCAATATGTTCTCATTGTATGTTCTACACTCTATGTATGGGAAGTGTCTGAGCAACCTATCTTTAATAGCTTCACTTTTGGGTACATTGAATCCAGCTTCAAGAAAACCGCATACATGCCTGGCAACATTTTCTGGTTCAACACGTTCATTGTCTACAAGCAAAAACTTCGAAATTCCACATTTTGAAAGAGATATTGCCAAAGGACTACCTAAAGAACCGCAACCGATAATGGCAATAGATAGATCCTTGATAAATGATTTTATCCCTATCCCGCCTCGCTCAAATAGTCTTTCTCTATCAACTCTTTCAATAGATATTTTACGAATAGCATTCTTGCCAGATCTATTCATTCTAAGAGATAGTGGAAGTTTGTATTCTCTACCACTACCAATATAGCCACCGTTAAAAACATTCCTCTTCCATGGTAAATGTTTCCAACCTGCTAGGATTCTTTTGCCATTTGAAGGGAAGGAGAATAAAATTATCAGGTTAGAAGAATTTTTAGCAAAATATTCTTGCATAGCATCTACGTATTTTTGGCCAGAATCCCTTATAATCATATGAATGTCTTCATTATTCTGTGGAAGAGGCATGGGAATAGGATTGGGCAGAGGTAAATATAAAGCTTCGCATATCTGCTCTTTGCCAATTTCAATTTTAAAAGGTGCTAGCCATTCTTCAGCTTCCTCTCGAGTCCTTGCAATTATACATTGACTATTTAGAAATTTCCTTGAGAGTGGTATTACTTTCAAGCTCTCAATATTGTTGTTTGGACTATATAAACTTAGAAATTTAAAATCAGAAACTTCTTCATTCCAATAGGCTAAAAACTCTTCTATAAAATCAGCGGCATTTTCCTTCTTTATCCCTTTATTTATTATCTCATCGATTGCTATTTTAATCAGTTGGTCTAAAGCCTCGCCAGGTTTGTCCTCGTTAATAGCCACATTAGAGTCTCGAGTGCAAACAAATCTGTTTTTGTCAACATGAGGAATTGGTGCAATGTCTGAGTAATTCTTCTTTGAAAGATATATTTTAGGTAGTTCATCAGAAAAGGTTTTTGGAATTGCTATTATAAGAGTCAGGGGATACGAATCGTTTTCAACTTTTATCTTCCATGTTATCCAAGATTCACTTGAAATACTTTCAGGATAATCTTCATCATCTTTGGAGCATATTTCGGAAGGATATCTACTTTCTAAATATTGTTTGGCTTTCTTGATTGACTCTTCGTAAAAATTATTAAGTGTCAATTTATGCTGATCTTGAGTCATCTCTTAATAGTGCTGGAGCTGAGGTTCTTAATGGCCCCCCATTTTCTTTTAAATCTTCACATTTTGGGAATCTATCGCCAAATTCCTTCTTCCACTTTCTACAAGCTTTTTCCTTGCTGTCTTCTTTTAAAGCTTCACTGGCGTTACTCAGCAATGTAGATAGTTTTACTTTGAAATTCTCCATTTGGGATTCTGTAATACGATCGCTGAGATGTTCACTTGAGTCTACAGGATTAAGAATGGTACTTGAAGATAACATTTGATTGTAAATATTCCTTACCGTTCCTGCAAAGGACCCATCATCCCTATCTGATTTCTCGTAATTATTCACAGCTAAAATAGTCAATACCAAACCACTCGGTAACTCTCTTAACTTTGACTTATTATCTTTCCAGGCTTTTAGATATCGGACGACTTTCCTAAGTTGCTCACCTTTATCTTTCACCTCATTTTTAAACCAATCAGTTACAGCTCTTGGATCACTCACATGCCAGCCTGCTTCTTCTCTTTCTGCTAAGTAAGGCACGTTACTAAACATTCCATATATGGGTAAATCTACATGATATTGACCAGAGTAAATTACACGAACACATGTTCTTTTATCTATAGGGTTTTCATTAGTGTGTCCTTTTACCGCGTTGTAAATCCAATTGTGAACAGTTTCTGGGACTGGCCATTTTAATTTATTTAGGTCAAGGTTTTGTAAGTATATGCCGTCATCAATATCGTATTCTCCATCTAAAGGGTTTATAATGGTTGACATAGCATAAGAACCCTGACCATAAAACTTTGGATGGTTTTCTTTCATAGTATTTTTAAAGTAGTTTCTAATTTTCTCTCGTATGGCTTCCCTTGCAGTTTTGAGGGAATCCTCTTTTGATGGTGTTAGCTTAACTTCATCATAGAATTTTTGAAATAAATCATGACAATTAGCCATAAGTCAACCTCCTTATTTTTGTCCGTTTGCGGATGTTATTAATCCTGCTTGTTCTGACGTATAACTATTTAATGTAATTTTCTTATTTTTCTGATTTTGCTGGTTGGGATTAATCCAAATCAACAAAATAATCATCAAAGTGATTAAAATTATCCAAATATAAATTGATACGAAATGAAAGTCCAAAGTCCTTAAAAATTTTTTCAAATTTTGAACCGTCATTTTATTTTTTTCTTTATCCCCCTTTTTTTCTTTATACTTTTCTTCATACTCTTTTGGAAATAATGACTTAGAATCAACGTATATTCCTTGTTCATAGCATCCTAAAACCCGTTGAATATCAATCATAATATTCCTGTTAGTATGAAACCCCTTCTCAATAGCATGTAAAAAGTAGATCGTAAGCAACGAGACAATCGTTACAAAGAGCGTTAAGAAAATGTTCTGGGAAATGGTTAAAGACGCGCCACTTAACAATAACCAAATAATAGCAACGCCAAAACCCAATATCCAAATAGCAAAGTTCAAACTTCTTTCACGCATTTTATGAGAAGCATTATAATGCTCACCCAATAAGTTTAACAAAATAGTAATTTTGTCTTTGTCGTTAATTTGCATATAAATGCTTTCCTAATTTTTAATTGGATCTAAATTCCTACTATATTTTACTACTTTTTTGTCTAAATTTCAATAAAAATGAAATTCTCAGATAATTTTGCTTTTCATAAGCTTATTGAAAAACCGCAATAGAAAGAAAAGAAAATCAAAATCTTGGTGACCATATTGTGTCCATCCGGTAATGAAAATGGGTGAAATTCAGTGAAATTGGATGAAGTGAAAAATTAGCGGGAAGGCTTGCTATTGCTTGCTTTCCCGCTTTCTGACTGCTTCCTGCTGTTTTGCTCTTTTCGGATTAGCAATCCACCGC
>DANJ01000031.1 GCA_002497285.1 Candidatus Pacearchaeota archaeon UBA92 | reverse complement strand
CAAAAATGAATCATTAAAAGATTTGACCTTTTTAGTTTCAGGGAAAATAGCAAAATATATTGAGATTAGTCCGAAAAAAATCTCTTATTTAGGTCCGAAAGAAGAAATAACAATAACACTAATAATAACCTCTCCAACTTATATTGAACTTGGAAAACAAGAATTAACAATAACTATGAATGGGAAGAAATGGGCAAAAGATTACACCGACTCCAAAAAAATAACTTTAGAAATACATGAATTATCTCTTAAGAGAGCAGAAGAAATGCTAAATGAATCGCGAGAATTAATAAGACAATTAAATGAAGTTAATTTATCTTCTGAATATTTAAATAAATTATTAAATGAGTCTGAAAATGAACTTGCCGTTTTTAATCTGGAAGGTGTAAGAGATAATTACAATATCATAAAAGAACAAGTTAAATATGCTCTTGATTCAAACAAAATAATAATTGAATTAGAATCACTAATTGAATCAGCTGAAAAAAAAGGAATAGAAGTTTCTGAATCATCAAGATTGTTAAAACTTGCAAAACTTTCAATGGAAAGAAGAGAGTTTGAGCAAGCTTACAGCAGAGTAAAAGATTCTCAGTTAACTTATGCTTTAGAAGTCAAAGGAGAGTTTGGAAAATTAAGCTATTATCTCAAGGAATATCCGAAAGAGCTTTCTTTAGGAACTATTTTTTTGGTTATTTTTTCATTTGGGGGCTATAAAATAAACAAATTAAGGAAGGTTAAAAAAAGAATCAAAGAACTTAAAGATGAAGAAAAAATCTTAAATGAGTTAATAAGAGTTGTTCAAAAAGAGTGTTTTAAAGACAAGAAAATGAGTATGAATGAATATGAAACAACAATGCAAGAATATAATAAAAAGCTTTCTGAGGTTATAGAAGAGCTGATTGAACTTGAAACAAAAAGAGTCCATATACTCAGATTTACATCAAAAAGCAAGATGCTTAAATTTGAAAAAGAGAGAATTATAAATTTGATAAAAGAACTGCAGGAAGATTATATGAAAAAGAAAAAACTTGAGACAAGAACATTTGAATTAAAAATAGAAAGTTTTAACAAAAGACTTTCTGAAATAGAAGAAAAACTTGCAACTCTTGAAGCTAAAAAAGCAATGGGTGGTTTTGGAGTATCATTAAGGATTCCAAAGGGAGATTATTAAAAATGAGGAAGGGCTCTTATTCTAATGCTATGTTAATTATTTTAATAGCTGGTATTTTCTGTTTATTCATAATTCAGGATTCTTCAGCTTTAAGCGCAGAACCAAGCAATGAATCTATTCAGGCAAAGGAAGGTTTAGGTCAGGCAGAGAAAGATATTCTTGAAATGATGGAAAACAATATTTCAATAAACAGAGTAAATGAAACTTATCAGGAAGCTCTCCAATTATATTCAGCCCAGTTAGCTTTAGAAGAAAAAGGAAAAAAGGCAGACTATAAATTAATAATTAAATATACTTCAGATATAGGTTCTGTAAAAAAAACCGCTCTTCAGGCCAAAGATGAACTTGAAATTTTTAGTGAAATATTTAACGAAGTAGGAGAGAACACTAATCTTTCTGAAATGCATGGAGAATACGACCAAATAATAAGTTCCCTTAGTGATGAGAGATTTGAAGATACCATAAAATTAATTAAAACAGGTTATGAAAGAATTTCTGAAATACAATCGAGCCAGACCGCAATAAATGCTTTTTCTAATGCAATTTCAAAAACAATAAAGAATTTTTTTATAAGGAACTGGCTAAAATTAATAATTATCTTCTCCATTGTTTTAATCTTATTATTAATTTTTTGGAGTAGTTTAAAAAAATTAAAAGTGAGACTTAGGTTTAATCTCCTGATAACTCAGAAAAAATCAATAAATAATTTATTAAAAAAAATGCAGAATAATTATTTTAAAACAAAGAAAATTTCAGAGGCAGATTATAGGATAAGGTTAAAAAAATTTAAAGAACTAATCAGAGATATTGACAGACAAGTGATGGTTTTGAAAGAAGAGATATATAAGTCAAAAAAGAAGAGAAGATAGAATTGCAATAGCGCACTATAGAGCAATTGTCGCAAGACAGCAATTTGGTTTTGATAAATTAATCCATCATTCTGATCTTGGAGTGCAATATGCTTCGGGCGAATATGTTGTAAAACTTGAAGAGATGGGTGCGAGAATCAGCATGAGCAGAAAAGGCAATGTCTACGACAATGCCTTCGCAGAGAGCTTTATCAAAACTCTTAAGGTTGAAGAAGTATATCTGAAAGAATACGAAACACTTGAAGATGCCCATAAAAATATTAAATAGTTTATTGAAAAAGTGTACAACAAGAAAAGACTTCACTCGTCAATCGGCTATCTTTCCCCAAATAAATTTGAAAAGGAGGTTTTAAAAAGTTCAAAAAATTAATCTAACTAACTGTCTCAAAATAGGGGTTCACTTCATTATGTTAAACATAAATTTGTTAAGGTTTTCTGGAATTTAGCCAAAAAATAACTTTTCCTCTCCATTTGTTTTATTCAGTCTACTAAACTTATGAACTCCACAGTTTCACAATAGTCGCAATATTCGGAATGTTTATCGCAGAATATGGCTGCATTCCATTCTTTGTGCTAATACAAACTTTGTCCTTGCACACTTGCCCACAAACAATACAACTCCCCTTCATAAAATATAAATGAAACAAATCTTTATTAATATTTAGTAAACTTAGTTTACGTTAAGTTTTATAAGCAATTGTTATTATATTAATTTATGAAAGAGAGTGTAACATTAATAATAATGGGAGTAACTGGTGATTTAGCAAAGAGAAAACTCTTGCCTGCGATTTACAGTTTAGTTACAAAGAAAAAGCTCAAGAATTTTGCAGTTATCGGAGTATCCCGTTCTGAAAATTCAATGTCTTCTATAATAGGAGAATCTAAGAAATTTGTTAAAGGCTCTAATCAAAAAGTGTGGAATAAAATAGGAAAGAGATCAGAGTATATTAAACTCAATTTTGAAGATTCAGAAGGATATAAAGTGTTCGGCAAAGGTTGTTTAAGCTTGGAAAAACGTTTTAGATTATCTGGAAAGAGGATATTTTATTTGGCAACGCTTCCAGAACATTTTCCAGCAATCGTGAAAAATTTAAAAGAAGTTGAGATGGGCAAAAATAAAGAAGACTGGCCAAAATTAGTTTTTGAGAAACCTTTTGGATACGATTTGTCTTCTGCTCGAAAACTAAATAAGACAATTCTCTCTTTATTCAAGGAAAGACAGATTTATCGCATAGATCATTATTTGGGAAAAGAACTTGTCGCAAATATCTCATTGCTTAGATTTACAAACAGAATTTTTGAGCCTTTATGGTGTAAAGACCATATAGAAAACGTTCAAATAATCTTGAATGAAGAGTTAACTATTGGCTCAAGAGGAGAGTTTTATGATAAATATGGTGTTCTTAGAGATATGGTACAAAGCCATATATTTCAATTGTTGTCTTTAATTGCAATGGAATCTCCAGAGAAAATAGAGGGAGAATTTGTTAGAGATAAGAAATTAGAAGTTTTCAAGAACCTTAATGTTAAAGATGTCTTGCTTGGACAATATGAATCATTCAAATCAGAGAGTGGGGTCGCTGCAAATTCAACCACTCCAACTTTTGCAGCATTGAAAGTTTTTGTTGATACACCTCGCTGGAAAGGTGTTCCCTTTTTCCTTAAAACAGGCAAGGCTCTGAATGAAACTAAAGCGGTAATTTACATAAAGTTTAAGGAAGTTAGTTGCTTGTTATCAAAGACTTGCCCATCCGACACTAATTATTTGATTATTAATCTAAGGACTAATGAAGGAGTCGCTCTTGAAGTAAATACGAAAATTCCAGGAAAAAATGAGGTTGAGCCAGTTAAACTTGATTTTAGAATAAAGAACAAATATGGACCAAATACCCCTGAAGCGTACGAATCTCTTATAGAAGATATCATTGCTGGAAATCAATACGCTTTTGTCAGGAATGATTCAATAGAATATTGCTGGCAAGCTCTTGAGCCGTGGCTGAAAAAGAAAATTTCTATTCACAGATACAAAAAAGGCAGCAAGGGACCGAAGGAGTTAAATAAATGGAGTGAGAAAAACAAAATAGGGTGGCGTTCATGAAAATAGGATTTATCGGATTGGGGAGAATGGGGTTCGGGATGGTTAAAAGGCTTTTGAAACATAAACATGAAGTTGTTGTCTGGAATCGCTCTCAGGATAAAACAGATGAACTTGCTAAGAAAGGCGCGATTTCCTCATATGATTTAGACGAATTTGTTTCTAAACTCGACAGCACGAAGATTGTCTGGCTCATGCTTCCTGCAGGCAAGGCAACAGATGATATGATTAAACTTCTTTTGAAAAAATTGAAAAAAGGGGATATTCTTATAGACGGGGCAAACGATTTCTATAAGAATGCAGAGAAACACGATAAGATGTGTAGGGCAAAAGAAGTTCATTTTTTTGATATTGGTGTTAGTGGTGGAACTCATGGCTTAAAAAACGGATACACTCTGATGATTGGCGGGGAGAAGAAGGTTTTTGGTAAAATAAAACCTTTCTGCAAGAGTCTTGCACCAAAAAATGGCTACGGATATTTTGGAAAAGCAGGGAGCGGACATTTTGTTAAAAGTGTTCATAATATTATAGAGTATGTTTATTTACAAGGCATTGCAGAGGGGGTTGAACTTCTTGATAAAAAGAAAATTGACTTAAAGAAAGCTTTTGGGGTTTGGAAATCAGCAAGCGTAGTGAAGTCGTGGCTCGTTGACTTGACTGAGATGGCTTTGAAAAGACCTGATTTTAATAAAATAAGTCCTAATATTTCAAGCGTGACAATTAAGGAGCTTAATGATACAAAAAAATCGATTAAAGGATTCACTCCAGCGTTTGATGTTGCAACAAAGATAAGAAAAGACTCGTCAAATCAAAAAGATAAAGAATTCCTTTTGGGCAAAAAGACTATCGCTGCTATAAGGAGAGAATTTGGCAGCCACGCAGTCACAAAGAAATAAGATGGGAGAAAAAGATAAACTAAGTAGAGTAATACATCCAAAAACACCTATCTTCGAGTATAATAAAATAACAAAAGATATATTTATAGGTACTAACCAATGTTGTAGGATTCACTTTAATAAAAAATTAGTTAAAAAAGGTGTGAAGGCAGATTTGAGTTTAGAAGAAAATAAAATAGACAATCCCTTTGGAGTTGATTATTTTTTATGGTTGCCTACCAAAGATCATCGTGCCCCGAATATTAAACAACTCTTTATTGGAGCAAGTTTTATAGATCAGTTAGTTAAAAATAAGATTAAGGTTTACGTGCATTGCCAAAATGGACATGGACGAGCTCCGACACTAGTTGCGGCTTATTTTATCACTAAAGGAATGACTGCAGAAGAAGCTCTTTCTTTAATTAAAAATAGAAGAAAATCAATACATCCTAACAAACACCAAAAAGCCACATTAAAATCTTTTGAGAAAAAGATAAAATTCTAACTACTTTATCTTCAACAAACTTCTTAATTTGTCTTCATCAAAGCCAACGATTATCTCCCCATTAACATCTATTACAGGTACGCCCTGCTGTCCAGATTTTTTTATCATTTCTTGAGCAGCTTTCTGATCTTCACCAACATTCTTATCAGTGAACTTAACTTTATGCTCCTTCATAAATTCTCTTGCCTTATGACACCAAGGACAACTATCTGTTCCATATATTATTATTTTCATGATTAAATTAGAAATGTTTTATTTATAAATTTTCGGGAAACTAAGTTAACTTTGTTTTAGTTTTCGCATTTCTTTTATTTCAATGAAAGATTTCAACAATGCAGGGATAAACCCCATTAGAACAAATTTTCCCAGGTCGAGTATGCCATTATATTTTCCAAGACTAATTACTATTGGGGTCTTTTTACTATGATATGACACAAGATTGTTTTTGTTTTCCAAAGCAATTATATTTTTAACGACAATTTTTGCCTGTCTTTCTGCATTTTGAGCGGTTTTTTCTTCTAATCTGTCAGTGATGTCTCCGGCTACAAAAATATTATTCTCTCCAATCAACTGTAAATGTTCATTGACTATAATTTGATTTTTTTCATTTAAACTGAGAGAGAAATTAGATTCCATAAAATCATAATTAGGAGTAATCCCTGTGCATAGAAAAATCATGTCAGACTTTAATTTATTTCCCTTATCTGTTAAAAAGAAATTCTTTTTCTTTTGTATAGCTCTCTCGCCATAAATTATTTTTACTCCTTTCTTTTTCAAGAAACGCTCTGCATATTTGATTGCTTTTTCATGATTCCTTTCAATTAATTTTTCTTTTGAGTGAATTATTGTTATTTTTTTATCGTTGTAATGTGTGCATATCTCAGCGGCCAATTCAACACCAACCAACCCTCCACCGATTATAAGAATTTCTTTTGCCTTGCATAAATCATTATAACGGTCTCTAAGATGTTCGGCTCTTGTTACTTTGATTATATCTTTCTCTTTGAAAGGAACATTATAACTTGATCCAGAGCAGATAACTAAATAATCAAAATGAATCTTTTTATTATCTTCAAGAGTTACATCATTACTAGTTATCTTTTTAACACATCCAACAATTACCTTTGCTTTTTTGAGATAGTGCGTATGTAGTATTTGTATTTTTTTAATATGCTCGGGCTCAACAATTGTCCTCAAGATTCCCGGAGTGAATTCAAAATAATCTTTAGAATCTATTAAAGTGACATTAAATTTATTTTCTAACTCTCTTGCAACATATGAGCCTGCGAAACCTCCACCTATGACAATTACTCTTTTCATACTAAAAATAAAAATAAATGGGTCTTTATTTGCTAACAGCCCATGCCCCTGGTCCATCCAAGAAGATGCTTATTAATGCTCCTATCCCAACTAAATGAAACAGCACATTAACCCAGCCCATTGGATTTTCTAATGCTCCTGGAAGCGCAATAGTTAAAGTAGCTACAAGCAGAACGATAACTAATGGCCATGTTGTATATTTTGTTTTCCATCCCACAATTAGCGAGGCACCAAATATTATTTCAGACAATAAAAGTATCCAAGCCAAAAATGATGGTGCTGGAAAGCCTAAGCCAGTTAACATTCCAGTTATTCCTGCTGGATCCATGAGTTTCATTATCCCTGGAAGTAAAAATAACAATCCAGCAACAACTCTTAGGATAGCTAATCCGTGTCCTTTATTATTCTCCATTTTTTCCTCCTTTCAGTGATTTTATTTTAAGCATAATAAAAAATCTCGAACAACCTATTTAAAGTTTCAGTGAACTCGGTTAACAGTTCACTCAGTTCACGTCAGGGATATATCTGTTAGTTCAATATAATCTATTCAAGTTTGCATGGTCGCATTAGCGGTAGTTTTTTATGTCCCTACACTAGTTACTTCTAAATCCAACGTCTTACCTTTTGTCTATATGCGTTATAATCAACACCAAAAGCTCTGTCTAAGTATTTTTCTTCTTTTAAGATTACAAAATATGTAACTACAAAAATCACGATTGGAATAAGCATAAATGTCCAATAGTTTCCTTTAAAGAATGCTATTCCAATATAAAGTGATAGCAGTCCTAAATACATAGGATTTCTGGAAATAGAATAAATGCCTGATGTTTGCAATGAATTAGCAGGCTTGTTAGGTATAAGTGTATTTTTTGTCTTAAAAAATTTTATCAGAGCTGGAAGAAGCATTATGATACCTATAGAAATAAATACCACTCCTAAAATCAAAAAAAGAGTTGTCTCGAAAAGTGCTCTAGAAAATGGAAATTGATTTTGTAATAAGATTGAAGATAAAAAAATTAACACATAGAAAAGTGGGGGCGGAAGATATACTCCTGGATGGTCAATTTTGTTTTTCTTTGTTTTCATTGTCATTGTATTATAGTTGTCTATTACATGTGTAAATGGTCGGCATAGCATGGCTGTGTTATCGATTGTTTTTCTTTTCTGTACGTTATTTTCCATTCTCGTCAACTGCCAACGGTGCTCCAACAACTTTCATGTCATGGTCTGCAAAAACTTTTGCAATTTCCTCTTTGGTCGGAGGAGAAGTCCACTTGTCTGTGACCTTAAAAAATGCTTCCATTTTTCCTGCTGGCAAATAAGAAACAATCATCTTTCCTTTTTCTGTCAGTTGAATAAAAGCATGTTGCACATTTCTTGGAAGAAAAATTGTATCCCCTGATTTCATTTGGTATTTGTCATCACCAACTTGAAACAGATATTCTCCTTCAATTACATAAAACCACTCGTCTTGAAAAGGGTGGATGTGCAAAGGCGGTCCTCCGTTTGGAGTAAGTCCGGTTTGCTCAAACACCGCTAAATCATTTTCAGTGTCAGTCCCGGAGATTTTGATGTCTAATGTGTTCAGTGTAACCCCTTTCATTTTAAAGTGTTCGCCAAATCTTGCATCACCTGCATTTACTTTAAATCCTTCATCAGTTCCCATATTGTTCTCCTTATAACTTAAAAGTTGTAGTCCTTTATAAAGTTTCCATGTTATATTAAATCGTTTTCGTTGCAAAGTAAAGAAAACACAATTATCCCACTCTAAAAATAAAGAAAAAATCAAATTTATTCCCCTTGAAAGCCCATAATTCCTTATTCTCCATTAGAAAAATATTTTTTGAATTGCGTATTACTAAAGATATAAAAACCTTTTTTAGTATTTATTTAAATGAAAGAAGAGAGTTTTGATTATATAATATTGGGAGCTGGTGGAACGGGTCTAGCTTCTGCAATGTATGCTGGAAGATTAGGATTAAAAACTCTTGTACTTGGAGCATCTCATGGATCAGAGCTTCCGGTTGGCGGAATTATCACAACTACAAATATTGTTGAAAATTATCCCGGGTTCACTAAATTAACAGGAACAGAGTTAGCAAAGAAGATAGAAGATCACGCAAGAAGTTATGAGTTAGTAACAATAAAAGAAGAGAAAGCACAGAAAATTGAGAAACATAAGGATTGCTTTAAGATAACAACCAATAAGTCTGCTTACTCTACGAAGACAATCCTTTTTGCAACAGGGACAAAGTGGAGAAAACTTGATGTTCCGGGAGCTAAGGAATTTGAAAATAAAGGTTTAGCATTCTGTGCTTTATGCGATGGAGTATTATTCAAAAACAAAGTTGTCGGAGTAGTTGGTGGAAGCGATTCTGCAGTTAAAGATGCTTTGCTTCTTTCAGAATATACAAAGAGAGTTTACATTATTTACCTAGGAGAACAAATTCGTCCTGAACCGATTAATATGGAAAGAGTAATGTCAAATAAAAAGATAGAAATTATAAACAATACAAATGTTGTTAAGATAAGGGGCAGTAAATTTCTAGAAAAAATTATTCTTGATAAATCTTACAAAGGATCAAATGAATTAAAATTGGATGGACTATTTATTGCAATAGGGCACATAGTTCTTTCGGATTTAGCGAAAGAACTAGGAGTTAAGACAAATGAGAAAGGTGAAATTATAACAGACAAGACAGCATTGACCAATGTTCCCGGAATTTTTGCAGCTGGAGACGTTGCAGATACTCCCTTCAAACAACTTATAACCGGGGTTGCAGAGGGTTGCATTGGAGCTCATTCAGCATATGAATATATAACTAAAAATGAAGTAGTTGCCTGTTAATCTCTTTATATTTTTCCAAGTAATTTCTAGTAACTAAGTTAATAGGTTCACTCAGTTCACTAAAAGTATATAAACAGCCTTTTACTTCGCCCAATATGGAAGAAAAAAACAATAATGGTATTGATGTAAATGTAATAGAAAAACATTTCAGAGAAATCTTGGATAAGGGTCTGAAAGTAGACCTCAAAGATCCTAACTTTCTTGAAACTCCAAAAAGGGTAGCAAAGGCTTACAAAGAAATTTTTGCAGGTTTGGATCACACCAAAGAAGATATAAAAAATATTTTCAAAGCATGTTTTCCGACTAATTATAAGGGGATTGTATTTGAGAAGAACATAACTGTTTTCTCAATGTGCCCGCATCATTTTCTTCCTGTTAGATATGAGGTTTCAGTAGGGTATATCCCGGACGGCTGTGGAGTTGGTTTGAGCAAATTAGTCAGGATAATTGAACTATTAGCAAAAAGACCGGCATTGCAGGAAACGCTCACACAAGAAATTGTAGAATTAATTGAGGAAAATATGCATACTAAAGGTGCTATTTGTCTTGTCAGAGGAGAGCATTATTGCATGCAAATGCGAGGCGTTAAGCAAAAGGACGTTTCTACTACAACAAGTTCAGCTAATGGAGTTTTCCTTACAAAACCTGAAATGGAATTAAAGTTTTATGAATCAATGAGGAATAGCTAAAATGTTGGAAAATAAAGTTGCTATTGTAACTGGAGGAAGCGAAGGCATTGGTTTTGGAATAGCATCAGCTTTGGCTTCCAAAGGCACACGAGTTTATTTGGTGGCAAGGACTTTAGAAAAATTAGAAAAAGCAAAAGAGAGAATAACACAACAAGGTGGGAAGGTTGATATCAAATCTGCCGATATTACAAATATCGAATCGATGAAAGAGATTGTCGAGAACGTTTATAGAGATAATGGTCGTTTAGACATCTTTGTAAATAATGCCGGAGCATGGAAGGGACAATCACTTGATACGCCTTTTGATGATATATGGAAGCTTGTAGAATTTGATATGAAAGCCCCCTATCAATTAGCACACTATTTATCAAGTAGATTTAGAAGTGAGAAAGAAAATACATTAAAAATATTAACAGTCTCATCGCAAGCAGCTCTTCAGGTTATGGACATTGGTCTCGGCTACGGGCCTGCTAAGATGGGGCTTACTGCAGGTCTGTTTCATTTAGAAAATGAATTAAGAATAGAAATTGAAGGTAAAATTGATGAAGAAATTAAAAGAGGTCTTTTGAAGGAAGAAGAAAAAGAACAGAGAAAAGAGGAACTTAGCCGTGTTAAGTTTTATAGACTATACCCAAACACGGTTGCAACAGAAAAGATGATGGAAGCTATCAGGAAAAATCAGGTTCAAAACCCGGTTAGTCTGGAGGCAGTTGTCAATACAGCAATCGATTTACTTTTAGATAAAACTCCTACAAGAGATGTTAGAATTGGATATTATCCTGGAAAGGGAATTGTAAGGACATATCTTCCATCAAATCCTGATGATTTTTATCATCCTGCAAAAATAACTGAAGAAATTGTAGATCCAGATTTCATTCCAGAAGATCTATTAAAATAGACATAGGAGAATAAAATGCAATTTACGAGGAAATTTAAATTTGATGCATCCCATACTCTTCCGCGAGAGTTTGGTGAAAAAGAGAATCAAATGCACGGACATACTTATAAGTTTGAAATAACAATTGACGGCCAAGTTGTTAATGGCAAAGCAGTAGACCTTAATAAATTTAAGAAGATAGTTCAGGAAGAAGTTATAGACAAATTGGATCATAGTCATTTAAATGATCATCTAGAAATTCCAAGTGCTGAAAATATATCCATTTGGATATGGAATCAATTAAAAGAAAAACTACAAGATATTTATGAAGTAAAATTATTTGAAACAGAAAGCCATTGGGTAACTTATAGAGGAGAAGATGGAAATTAAATCTCTTACAATTATTGGTGCTTCCAGCAGTTCGGAAAAATTTGGATACAAAGCTCTGAAAAAAGCACTGGAAGAAGAAATAGAAGTTTATGCCGTCAATCCAAATAAAAGATAAATTCAGGTAAGACTAGATAATGGAGAAGTGAGAAGAGTCCATCCATTTGAAACAGTAATCTCTATTCCTAAGACAACGGATTATATTGCACTTTATATTCCGAGGAGAACTATTTTAGGGAGCAATATTTTAGAGCAGACAGCCATGAAAGGATACCAGAATGTGATTATTCCACCGGACGAGACTTTTAGCGAGGAGAATATTGCGCTTGGTGGTGAAATCAGAAATCGGCTAAGAGAAATAAGTTACAACGAAAGCCACATACTCATTGATGCATGTTATTTAAGAGGGATTTAATTTCCATGAATTCCAAACTAATTGAGAAATTAAAAGAAGCTGTTATGGAAAAACGAGTCGGAAATGGTCCAAGAATTTACTTAGTGGACGAAAAAACCGTAGGAAAAAGATGTTGGAGTGATCTTGCCAGGCATAACGGTTTTAACATTGGGAAGTTTTTGTTTGAAAGAGGAGTTCAGGTTCCAGAGATGTATAATTAGTAAGGGTTGATGGATTAGAAGATTTCTTTGATAACAATGGGATGAGCAATTGGTTTATTCTTATGCAGAGAATCAATGGAATAGCCATAAATAACTTAACGCCTAAACAAAAGAGGATTGTATTGCTACAGCATAGAAGAGAAATAGAAAAGGTTTTGGATTTTGGAATTTTTCCATTTGATTCTTACCAAGGCTATAAATCTTGTCTGCCTCCAAATGCTTTATTTAATGTTTTAGAGCAAAGACTTTATCTCCTTGACTTTGAGTTTTGGAGACATAGGACAAGAGAAGAAATAGACGAATGCAGAAATAACCTCAACAGATTTTATCACGAATGTGTCTGGAAATAAACTTAATTTCTACTCTATTTTAGGAAACTTGCCTTTAAAAGCAAATTCTTCAACATGTTTTCTTTCATTTGGTTTTTCTGATTTTTGCATTCTTTCATGTAAATCCTCAACATCTCCCTGTGTTCCTACAGCAAGCATTGCTTCAACCTTGTAATCATCTGGAACGTTTAAGATTTTTCTTGCTTTTTCATAGTCAAAACCAGTCATGCCATGAGCAATAAAGTTTTTCATTCGTGCTTGCAAAGCGAAAGACATCCATGCAGAACCAGTGTCAAAACTATGCGTCACATTCGGTTTGCCTTCATCGTTTGTTTTCTTGGAGAGAACAACTATTAACGCCCCAGCATCTTTTGTCCACATTTGATTAAATTCTCCCAATAAACCAAAAGATGTATTCCAATTTTCATCACCATTCATTGCATATAAAAATCTCCATGGTTGAACATTAAACGAGCTTGGTGCCCACCGCGCCGCCTCAAACAAAGATATTAAATCTTTTTCGGTAAAACCTTCTTTACTAATAGCTCTCGGGCTCCATCTTTTGATAAAGATTTTATCTACATCATGCTCTGGTTTTCTTTCGTTTTCAATATTATATGGTTTGGTCATATTTTTCTCAATCAAACATCCTTTATAAGCATTTAGTGAACTTGGTTAACTTTTTCCTTAACTGAGTTTACTGAAATTATAAAAACAAAAGATAATCAGCTTATCTGGAGGTGCAGAATGGAAAAGATAAAAACTTGTGCAGAATGTTTGAACGCTGAAGCAATAAAATGTTGTAAGAAATGCAATGAATGCTATTGTGACGAATGTATGAGGTTACATTATGCAGAGAAACATATGAAGAAACATTTGAAAAAGTTAAGAATGTATAATCTTAATTTACCTTAACTGTGTGTTTAGTTATTTCAAGATTGCAACCGTTATAATCCTTGCAAAAATCTTCACATTTTTGTGCTAATTGTTCCTTTTTGTAAAAAAATCCGCATATTGAACACTTAAAATAATTTTCACCATTAAAAATTTTTTCTTCAACCATTTTAATCACATTACTACTTCTGGAATTTTAACCTCTTTGCAATTATGCAGTTCCCCATCAATCATTTCTCCACAAATTTCACAATGTAATTTTTTCTTTTTTATAATCTCTAATACCCTCAATATTTCTTTTGCTACGTTGCTTTTATTTTTTACAATTCTATTACAGGAAACTTTTACTTCTTCTAAAGCTTTTGGATGCATCTTTATCCTTTCAACTCTTTTTCCAGCAATATACTGTGAAATAGCAGCCTTAGTTAAGCCCATCATTAAAGCAACGTTATCATAACTAATTTTGTGTTCTCTGGAAAAACACATAGCCATCTCTCTTCTTATTGAGGGAATGATATACCAGACCTCTATTTCTTGGGGCAAGGTGTGCATGGGAGAGAGATGATAAGGAAGATTATAAAGATTGTTATAAAAAGGATAAACGTTTTATATTAGCGGAGTGATACTCCTTGCCCTAAGGGGCAAGGCTTCTATGCATGATGCACATCCTGATTTCTCACGTAATCTATTGCTCTCTCAACCTGACTAAATCCGAGGCTGGAAGCAAACTTCCCAGGGCTCCA
>DANJ01000012.1 GCA_002497285.1 Candidatus Pacearchaeota archaeon UBA92 | reverse complement strand
ATAGATTATGTGAGAAATCAGGATGTGCATCATGCATAGAAGCCTTGCCCTTTAGGGCAAGGAGTATCACCTCAATTACAACAATTCTTATATACAGGAATCTTCAAAAGAATACATGGATGAAGAAAAAAAATTGAAGATGGCTATAATTGCAGGGGCTGCAAAAGCGATACGCTTCAAAGAGAAAAATTGGAAAGCCACCGAAGAGGAAGTAATAAGACATGTCACAGAAAATGTTAAAGAAATCTTGGATAATATAGACGAGCCATTCGATTAACCAAGAGCTTCAGCAATATAATTCATATCCTGTTCTTCTAATGCGGTCCTTAGTTTTGCTAACGCCTCTATCTGAACTTGTTTTACTCTTTGTTTTGTAATGTCCATCAAATGCCCCACTTCTTTAAGCGTTAAAGTTTCATCCATGAAAAATCTATGTCTTATTATTAATTCCTCTTTGGGTTTTAACATCTTTAAAGCTTTTTCAAGATCAGCCCTTAATCTTTCGTTTCCTTCCTCTCTCAAGAGATAATCCTTATCAGGAGTAATTCGTGTATCTGGATTAATTTCTGCAATTCCATTCCCCTCGGCAGCTTGTCTAAAATGATCTTTTCTTCTGAATTCTTTCGCCCTATACTTCTTAAAATCTCTCATCATAACTGGAATTGCAAAACTAAGAAATTTGTTTCCAGATGCAAAATCAAAGAAATTAATGGCCCGATTCATAGATTCATTAAATAAATCCTCAAGGTCTTCTCTATCAAAGTTATACAAAAATGCGAATCTTATTGAATAGTTCACAACCAAATTCATATTATTTGAAGCAAATTCTTCGACAGCATCTTCAAGTTTTCTATCTAATGATCCCAATCTTGATTTTAACCTCATTGTATGTCTATCTTCTCCATTATTTCTTTCATACATTCCAATTCCTCCAGAGATATACCTCAATAACTCATTTACAATAGCCGCCTTTACCCTAGAAGAAGAATACCCTCTAGGAGAATACTCTGCTATTGACTTTACTATTTCTCCTTCCAGAATAGAAGCATCTTTTCCAACATCATCAATTCTCCTTCCAAATTCGCCCATCTCTTCTGGAGTAAATGCCGTATAATCTAATTTATATGCGTAAAAGTCCACGGGAGATTTTACTATTCTTTTCATTCAATTTATCCAAAATCAAGCGTATAAATATCTATCTTATGCTTGCACTTGTCAAGCCAATAATCTACCTAGAACTACATTGTAACTTAAGCGGGAGTTATTGGACTCAAAAAAATTATTTCTTTTTTCTAGCTGGTTTATCCCAATAAGCAGATTTACAATTTGGGCATAAAGTAGGATATTCTTTTTTTCTTGGTATCCACTCATGATTACATCTCTCACATTTATAACCTTTAACTTCTATTTTTATTTCTGCCATACTTAAATTGGAGATTTATTCTTTATAAAACTTACTTTTCAAAGTAATAACTATATAGTTACTAATTAACTAACGAAACATTTATATAGTTTAGCTTACTTATATAATTAGTGATTAGTTAAGTAAATATAAAGGGGGCACAAAGCCCCCTAGATTCCAAATCGGCTACCAACCAAAATGAAATCCAAAGATATAATTCAGCAGAAGTATAAAAATATAACCTGTCCTAAATGTAACTCTAACCAAACTAAAAAAGATGGTAAAAGAAAAACACAGAACCGAGGAAAAATACAAAGATATAGCTGTAAAAGATGTAATTTTAGATTTGTTCTTGATGAAGGATTTTACCGAATGAGAAATCATGAGAACAAAATTACTGCTGGAATTGATTTATATTATAAAGGTGTTTCATTAAGAAAGGTACAAGAACATTTTCAATCGTTTTATCCTCGTAATTCAAGCCATATGTCAGTTTATAGGTGGATTGTAAAATATGCTACAATGGTCAGCAACTTAATTGATAATATTCCAATAAAATGCGGAAATGAAATGCAAAGCGATGAAATGGAATACTACAGAAGAAAAAGCAAATATCAAAAAGGTAAGGAGCAGAATTGGTTTGTTGATACATTTGATGTAGAAACTAAATTTATGGTAACAGGCGAATATATGAGGAGTAGAACTAATGATAATTTGATTAAGGTTATGAAGAGAGCAAAGTTTAAGGTTGGTGAACAGGTTGAAATTGTTACAACAGATGGATTAAGAGGTTATCCAAAAGTATTAAGGAAAACGTTTAGTTTACAATCTCCTTATCACGCTTCTTCAAGAACTAAAAGCAAGATAATCCATAATGTTGTGATAGCAGATGAAAGAGGTTTTAATTATCCTATTGAGAGATTGCATAATACTATAAGGGAAAGAACAAAAGTCATGAGGGGTTTTCATGGTTGTTTAGAATCTGCTCATGCAATAATGAAAGGATTAGAGATAAATTATAACTTTAACAGAAAACATATGTCTTTAGGTAAAAAGACGCCTGCCGAAGTAGCTATACCTCATTTAGAGTTAGGGGTTAATAAGTGGTTAGATTTGATTAGATTAAGTAAGTCAAAAGAAAAGTAAACTATTTAAATGGGTTATTGTTAAAGTTATTATAATATATTGGTGATAGAAAATGTTGGTAAATAAAAAAGAAGGATATATGAAATGTATCATTTTTGGAGTTTTGTTAATAGTTCTTACATCTCCAGTGAATGCACAACAGACTACAACAATTGATCCGGGAGTAACTCCAGATAGTTTTCTTTGGGGCTTAGACAAAGCATTTGATCAGGTAACCTTACTTCTTGTAGCTGGTGATGTTGATAAAGCAAAAAAAGGATTAGAAATTGCAGAAGAGAGATTAGCAGAAATTAGAGAAATGATTAAAGAAAACAAATTAGGAGAAGCAAAAAAAGCTCAGGAAGCTCATGGAAAAACTCTTTTAAAAGTAAAAGAAAAAGTAAAAGAAGTAGAAGAGGACGATTCATTACAAGAAATAGAAAAAGTTATTGAAATAGAAAAAGAGTTAGAGAAACATGATGATGATGTAGAACAAACTTTTGGAGAATTAAAAGTAAAAATTGAAATTAAAGGGGAGATCACTCAAGAACAAAAGGATTTGATTAATTCTATTTTAAATAGTTTGAAAGGTCAAACTGGAGAAGTTGAAATAGAAATTGAAAATAAGAAAAACAAAATCAAGATTGAAATTGAACAAGAAACAGACAAGTCAGAGGGAGAAATTGAAATAGAAATTGAGAGCATAGAAAAAGAAAAAGGAGTTAAAAAACAAAAGAAGGCTTTAGAAGCAATTGAAGATGCAGATGAAGAACTTAACAAATTTTTAGAAGAAGTTGGAGAGGAAAACATAACAATATCCCAAGATGTGTTAGATCAATTTAATTCTTTATTAGATCAAGCGAAAAGCAAATTTGACCAAGGCAATTATGTGGAAGCAAGAAGATTAGCAAAACAAGCAGAAAAACTATTAGATGATGAAAAAGAGGAAGAAGAATTAAATGAAAATGAAATTAAAGTGGAAATTAAAGATGGAAAAGCAGAGGTAGTTATTGAAATTGGGGGTTCAAAATGGAAGTTTGAACTAGAAACAACAGATTTAGATAGTATAATTAATGAAATTGCCGTTAGAACTGGTCTAAGCTCTGAGGAAATTAATGCTATTATGAAAGTTGAGATAGATGGGGATGAAGAAGAACAAGAAGCAGGGGATGAAAATGAAGGATTAGAGGAAGATGAAGAATGATTTGGTTTTATTTCTAAATTAATTATTAATTTCTTAAGAAAAATCTTTTGACTTTAAAGAACTCCCTTTAATGTTACAATGTAACCTAGAACAAATCTTTAAAAACCAATTCTCTTTCTCAATATCGTGCGGGGGTTCCAGAGTGGTCAAATGGGCAGGACTTAAGACGTCGCTTTTTCACAAGAAAAAGTAAAGTTAGGATTTCGTTAGAAATCCTGTGTGCTTAGTGCCTTCGTAGGTTCGAATCCTACCCTCCGCATTTTCCCAATCTTCAGATTGGACAGGATTCTAAGTGCAGTGCGACAGGTTCAAATCGCTTCAACTTTGCGAAGTTGAAGAATCCAAGAACAGAGTTCTTGAGAGCTACCCTCCGCATATCAATCATATTTATATAATATTCAATAGCAATAATTCAATGCCAGGCATATCTGATATAATAGGAGAGAGGTTTGAAGAAATGCTTCAGGAGCATTTTCCAGATTTTGAAAGAACTTCTGAAAATCCTTTTCAGCCTGATTTTTTAGTCAATGGAAAATTTTTAGTCGAAGCAAAAACAGGCTTTTTTGAATATGGAGTACAGCCAAAGGTCTACCAGGTTGAGGCATTCCAGAATCATCAACTTCCTGTGATATACGCTCTTGGATATCATAATTTTGAGAGAGTGCTAAAAAGACTTTCACATCTTACCCATAGAAAAAGAGTAAATCTCCTAAGAAAGGAAATGGGCATCGTTTCTTTATATTTTATAAGCGATAATATATTGAGAAATATCTGGCACAGAGAGGAAAAAGTCCCAGAAAGTAATCCTAATTGGCATTATTGCGACCTAAGAGCAAGATTTCTTGAAGGGATAGTAAATAATGCAAAAATAAGAAGATCTGGAATAGAATACAGAGCGAGAGAATGGTTTGGGGTGAAAGCAAGAGATTTTATTTTGCGGAGTCCTGAAAATGGAGTATTTGATTTTCCTGTCGGAACTCTTCTCCACAAACGCATAGACTTGGACGCAATAAAGTATCTAAAGGAAACTGGTTGCCTAAAATAGCTGTAAATTTATCAAGAAATACTTAAATAATTGATAATCTCATTTACTATTGTATTTGGAGTTTTATTCCCAACCTCAATTGTTTTTCCAGTAGTTTTTACCTTAGATTCAATAAAAAGACGATGCAACCTTTTAATGTCTTCAGACCCAAGAGGACTCAATCTTTTTGAATCTTGTCTAATTAATTTTTCAATGGATGCTTTTAATGTAATTACAATGATTTTATATTTCAACTTGGAAAAAAGCTTAACAATATGATCAATATCACTTTGATCAAGAAAAAGTCTTTCAAAAATAAGGTTTTTTGCTAGTGTTTTTTCAGCAGCTAAATAACATAACTCATGTGCAGCATATCTCACTTCCGTTTTTCTTGGATGACCTCCAATCATATCGGAGCAAATCATATCAATATTAAACAGAAGAGAATCTCCTAATCTTTTCTTTAAAAGTTTGCCCATCGTAGTTTTACCAACTCCAGCAGGACCTCGAAGAATAATTAGTTTCATAACTACAAGTATGAATCTAAACTAATAAAGCTTTTGACCGCTTCAAATAATAGTCTTGGAGCTTAGTTTAGGCATTTTATCTCCCGAATAATCTCTTAAAATTCTTTTCTAATTGTTTCTCAACATCTTTCAATTTCATTTTCTTAATTTCAGCAACCATCTTATAACTTTCAATTACATTATTTGGATTATTAGGAAACTTTCTGTCTGGATGTGAGTAAGGAGAATCAGTCTCACACAATAATAGCTCAACAGGCACAATTTCAATAACTTTCTGAAAATGCTCTGAATATTTAACACATGTAGGAATACTCAAAAACCATCCATTATCGATTATCCTTTTAACAAGATTCATATTTCCAGAAAAGTAATGCATAATCACTTTTTTCACCTTTAAATCTTCCAAAATTTCTATACATTCCTTTTCCGCCTTTCTTGAATGCACAGTAATCGGCTTATCAATTTTCTTTGCTAATTTAATGAATTCTCTAAAGTATTTTTCTTGCTTGGCCTCTTTACCTTTGACAAAGTCCATTCCAACTTCACCTATGCCCGAAATCTTGCCATTGTTTTTTAAAATAAAATCAAATTCATCTTTGAGCTCTTTATCATTCATCTCCATTACATGCTCTGGATAAATTCCCAAACAAACCGAGACATTGTATTTCTTAGCATATTCAAGCATCTTTCTATTACTTTCAACATTGGTTCCATCACTAACGAAGTTTATTTTATTTTTCTTACACTCTTTTACAACTTTCTCAATATCAGTTTCTTTTTCGACTAAATCTAAGTGGCAATGTACATCAATAAACATCAATTTAAAAGAAAAATTAACTTTTTATACTTCCCCATTATAGGAATTTAATGAATTCAATAACAAAAAGAACAGATTCAATTCCAAAAAACACTAAACAATTAATAAATAAGCGACTTTCAGAATTTAAATCATTCAAAAACAAATCAGACGAAGAATGGTTCCAAGAACTCTGTTTTTGTATTCTTACAGCAAATTCAAAACAGAAAACTGCCGAAATAATAGAGAAATCCCTAAATTCCAAGCTACTAACAATCCCCCAAGAAGAACTTGCCCAGTTTATTCGGAATAATAAACACAGGTTTCATAATAATAAGGCGAAGTATATTGTAGAAGCCAGACAGCATTATCCAATAAGAGAAAAATTATCTGATAATGAACTAAATAATAGGGAATGGTTGGTTAAGAATATCAAAGGCATAGGAATGAAAGAAGCATCGCATTTCTTGAGAAATACAGGTTCAACAAGTTTAGCAATTTTAGACAGACATATAATAAATATTATGGCAGAACACGATTTGATAGAAAAGCCAAAATCCCTTACTCCTAAAATTTATCTTGAAATAGAAAGGACATTCAATAATCTTGCACAGAAAATGAATATGTCCTCTGCAGAATTAGACCTAAACCTCTGGTATATCAAAACAGGCGAAGTCGCGAAATAATCTCATATATCTTTTTAAACATCAATAAAATTAGATTTTCATGGTAGATTATACATTAATTGGAGGAGGAATTATCGGCCTCTCAATAGCAAGAGAGCTTTCTTCAAGAAAATTAGGTGATGTTTTAGTCATAGAAAAAGAGACTCATTTCGGGCAACACGCATCGGGAAGAAATTCAGGAGTTATTCATTCTGGAATAAACCAAAAGCCAGGAACCCTAAAAGCGAAGTTATGCATAGAGGGAAGTCATCTTCTAAGAACCTATTGCAAGGAGAATGACGTTCCAATAGAAGAATGCGGAACATTAACTGTTGCAAATTCAAATGAAGAAGCAAGGGCATTACACACTTTAGAATTAGCAGGCGTGCATGCAGGAGTCAAAGGATTAAGAATAATTTCCCAAGACGAATTGTTAGAAAGGGAGCCAATGGCGAAAGGCCTCTGCGCTCTTTTATCTCCTACAGGTGCAATAGTAAACACAGGAGCATTAATGCGCAAAATGGAATCGGACATTTGGGCGAAAGGAGTTGAATTTTGGAAGAATTCTAAAGTCATAGGGATAGAAGAAAGTGACGATAGAATATTATTAGAAACAAAGAGCAGTATAATTGAAACCGATTATTTAATAAATTGTGCAGGAGTACATGCAGATACGATTGCACACATGATGGGCGTAGGAAAAGAATTCCGAGTTCTGCCCTTTAGAGGCGATTATTTCAAGTTTCCTGGAAAAGTAAACTCAATGGTTTATCAAGTTCCAGATTTGCGTTTTCCTTTCCTTGGAGTACATTTAACAAAGACAATGCAAGGAGAAGTTTTAGTGGGCCCAACTGCAACTCTCTCTCTAGCTGGAAAAGAAAATTATGATGGGGGATTTTCTTGGGAGGGTTTATCAGAGATATCATCTCGTAATTTCTATCTATGGGCTACAAAGGCTAGATTAAGTCGAGCAATGTGGAGTCAAGTAAAACATAATCGCAAACTTTCAAAAGATCCTGATTTTTTCATAGAAGAAGTTGGGAAAATTTATAGTGGGGAAATTCCAAGAGAAAGTATTGAACCATATAATTCAGGAATACGTGCACAGTTAGTGGACAGAAGCGGAACAATGGTTAACGATTTTTTAATAAGGCATACAAATAATTCAACTCATGTTCTAAACGCAGTCTCTCCCGGAATGACTTCTAGTATGGCAGTTGCAAGAGAAGTTGTCGATGAAATAGAAAGAAGGAGAAATTATTAATGAACTTCAACGAAAACTGTTACCAAATTCTAAGAAAAGTCCCAAAAGGAAAAGTTACAACTTACAAAGCTCTAGCAGAAGCAATGGATACCAAGGCTTACAGGGCAGTCGGAAATGCAATGAACAAAAATCCGTATGCACCTCAAGTTCCTTGTCATAGAGTAATAAATGCAAATGGGCGATTAGGAGGATTTGCATCCGGATTGAAAAATAAAATTAAAATATTAAGGTCGGAGGGCATTGAGATAATAAATGATAAAATTGACTTGAACAAATACGAATTCAAGTTCAAATAAATATTTAAATCCCCTAAATTTTTAAAAAAATGATTATTCAAACAAGGAGTAGAACAGAACCAAAAAGATTCACCCTAGACACAGCCATAGACTATCTTGACGAGCATATTTGGCTGACTGATGGCGCTATGAAACAATTAACTCCTGAAGAACACCATGAAAAAATAGGGCCTTTCTCAATTGATAGAGATACAGCTGGCCCTGCAGTTCTTTCAAGGTTTACTTCTAAGGAAATCAGTTTTGAAAATCTCCCCCCTGGATTGGATAAGATGGTTTTATTTCCAAATCTTAGAAGCACACTTCATAGAAGAACATTAGGAATTGATGGAGTCTCATTTGAAGATGATTCTATAGTTGTGGCTAATCCAACACCTTCCAATTATCATTGGTCTAAAAAAGGCAGGTTTGCTCACTTTTTAGTTGGGGCTCCCAAATTTTCAGAGTATAGGGATCTTCCTCATGGAAAGACACTCCAAACAGATGATGATATCAGAAGGGCATTTCGAGACGATTTAATCGGGTTTGAAGACGCATCAGATCCAGTGATTCAAAATGGATTTCTAATCTTACATGCCTCAGACAAGTTTTACTCAGGCGTACCTAGGGATGCTATTGGAGATCCTGGTTTAGACCTAGCCCTAAAGCAAAAAACAGATGCTGAAAGAGAATTTGGAAAACCAGAAACTTTTACAAAAAAAAGATTTGGTTCGAATCAACATATTCTTTTACCAACAGCAGAAACTGTAAGATTAAGTAGATACGTAGCTCTACAATTATTCTATCCAGATGTTGTAACACCTTCCTTAACAAGATATGTAGGTTTTACAGATCCAGGCTTCAGAGGAGATTTAGGATTTCAGCCAGTATTAAGGCAACCAATAGAAATTGAAGCAGGGCAACCAGTTTTATGGGGAAGGATAATACACATTCCAAAAGGAGTGGGAATGGATTACTCCCAAAGAAAAAGTTCAGTTTATCAGGGTCAAAGATTAAATGGAAGCAAACCCCAAATTTAAATAAATTTCTTTTTCTTCAAAACAGTCTCTAAGTTCAAACCACGTTCATTCAAAACATAGCTCACATTCACAATCGGCTTATTTATTCTAATTATTCCAGATAATTTGACAGGCGTTGCATCAATGACAACATCTACATTAACTTTGTTGATAGTCGTTTCTAACTCTTTTATCTGCTTATCACTATAACCCATCGCAGGCAATACATCATGAATATGGCTATATTTCTTATAAGTATCTCTTATTGAACCCACAGCACTTTTAACAGGACTTACAATTATAGCTCCAGCCCTTTTAGTAGCAACAATTCCCGCCCCGAACTTCATTCCTCCATGAGTTAGCGTAGGTCCATCCTCTACAACTAATACCTTTTTCCCGCGCAAAGGCATCCCTTCAACAATTATTTTTGATTCCGCTTTAACCACAATTGCATTAGGGTTACAAGATTTGATATTAGCGAGTACTTTTTCAACACCTTCTTTAGGTGCGGTATCCATCTTGTTAATCACAATGACATCAGCCATTCTAAAGTTAGCTTCTCCGGGATGATATAACAATTCATGTCCTGCTCTATGAGGATCTGTAACAACAATATGCAAGTCAGGTTTGTAAAAAGGCAAATCATTATTGCCTCCATCCCAAATAATAATGTCCGCTTCTTTTTCTGCTTCCTTCAATATTTTCTCATAATCTACGCCTGCATAAATTACCATTCCTCTTTCCACCCAGGGCTCATATTCTTCCCTTTCCTCAATAGTGCATTTATTTTTTTCAAAATCTGCATAATTAGCAAATCTCTGAACAACTTCTTTCTTCAAATCTCCATAGGGCATTGGATGTCTTATAGCAACAACTCTCTTTCCATGTTTTTTTAAAACTTCTGCAACTTTTCTAGATGTCTGACTCTTTCCAGCACCAGTCCTAACAGCACAGATAGAAATTACAGGCTTCTCACTTTTAATCATCGTATCTTTGCCCCCAAGCAAAACAAAATTAGCTCCATTTGCAATAGCAATAGATGCTTTGTGCATAACATCTTCATGGCTAACATCAGAGTAAGAAAAGACAACATCATTTATCTCATATTTTTTAATAAGCATAGATAAATCAGATTCAGGAAAAATTGGTATGTCTCTCTTATACAATTTCCCTGCAAGCACTTTAGGAAACACTCTTTTTTCTATTCCAGGAATTTGTGTAGCAGTAAAAAACTTAACATCATAATATTGATTATCCCTGTATTTTGTCAAGAAGTTATGAAAATCTCTTCCCCCAGCACCCAATATGCAGACATTCCTCTTTTCCATATTCATCTATCTATAACCCCATTTGGTATTATAATCTTTATGGTTTATGATATCCAGAACAAAAGCAATTATTTCAATTTCCGATTTGCCCTCCGAAACGCTGTAAAGCATTCTCCAAAAATCGGGCAACTCGACTCTAAAAAGATTATTTATTCCGTATTTATTTTTATACTCTGCAGGGATTAGATTTTTAGCAATAGGGTCACCATACTGAAAGTTATTTTTTATTAAATCTATTTTGTAACTAACAGCTTTGAAAATCATTCTTTCTTTTTTTGATGAAGGAGAAAGACGATTTAAATAATCATAGACCTGTTTTGCCTCAAGTGAAAGAATCACTTTGACATCTTTCATATCTCAAAACCCTCATAAATTGCCTTTTTTAGCTTTGGATTATCATTATATATCCAAGTTATTCCCTTCAGTCCAAAAGCTATTTTATTGCTCATCTCCAAATACTGCAAGATAAGAACAAGAGTATTGTGATTAATCTGCCTTGGCAGTTTTCTTTTTAACTCTGCTATAGAAATCACAGACTTGTTCATATTTCTTAACATGCTTTCAACCATCAGCACAGTATTGAGCGTCGGCCAATGCAATGGCTTTTTATCCTTTATTTTTTGTGACATTTTGATAACTTTTAGTTATATATATGTAATTATTACATACAAGTAGATATTTAAGGTTTTCTGTGCTAAAAGTTCATTAAAAAGGTTTTCACCTCAAAATCTTCACAACCTTCCCAATTACATCAATCCCCTCATCAATCTCATCTTTTTTGATAACATAAGGCGGAATAACTCTAACTGAATTTATGCCGCATCCTAAAACTAATAAGCCATGCCTGGCACACTCAAGAACAAACTTATCCCTCTTGCCATTCTCCAGGTCAAAAGCAATAGCAAGACCTCTGCCTCTGACTCCTTCCAATCTTAGTTCATTCAATCTTTTCTTGATGTAATCGCCATTTTTCCTGTTGCTTTCCAATAATTTATGTTTCTTAATCAGTTCAATTGTTTTCATACCAACAGCAAGATCAAGGGCATGCCCTCCTCCCCAAGTGGATGATATCGATCCGGGCTCATCAGGGAAGAACCCTTTTCTTGCAACGGTGGCTCCAACCTGCAGGGCCTTTGCTGAAGAGAATATATCCGGCTTTATTCCATAATGCTCGAAACTCCACCATTTGCCAGTTCTTCCTATCCCTGCCTGCACCTCATCAGCAATATAAGGAATTCCATTTTTCTTGCATATTGAATAGACACCCTTAACCATCTTATCAGAAGGAATTCTATATCCTCCCTCCCCCTGCAAATGCTCCAGTATCACAAATGCAACAGCATCAGCCCCATGCTGCTTTATCGTCTCTTGCAATTCATCTCCAGCTAAATCTGAAAAAGGAAGCTCTTTATTCGGCTCTAATATATATCCTTCCCGATGGACTGGTTTAGAATGATGTAAGCTCAATGCCCCAAGAGTTCTTCCATGGAAAGCTCCCTGAAAGCTGACTGTAAATTTTTTCTTATTCCTGTCATGCATAGCAATCTTGATAGCATTCTCAACAGCTTCAGCCCCGCTGTTTGACAAAAATACCTGATTCATTCCAGGAGAAATTCCTAAAATACTTTCAATCATATCAAGATGCTCTTCAATAGTGAAGTCCTGTCCTGCATATTTTAATGGAAATCTCTTGTTATAATCAGAAACCACCTTCAGCAATTCAGGATGATTATATCCAAGGGGATTTGAAGCGATCTGGCATGCAAAATCCAAGAATACATTTCCATCAATGTCCTCACAATATGCCCCTTTCCCTTTTCCAGACAGCACAAGCGGATGTGGCTCACCCCAGCCGCCGTTCTTCTTCTTCAGCCCGGCAAGTATTCGCGTACTTCTTAAGCCAGGAATTTTTGTTTTGAGTTTTATCATCTCTTCACCTCATAATGCGCCTGTACCAAGTTCCCTGTCTTTTTAACCCCAATCAGTTTTAACTTTCTATCAAAATTTCCATCAGCAAATAATTTTATTCCTTTGCCAAAAATTAACGGCTCAATATCAATGTATATTTCGTCTATCAGATTATCTTTAATGAATGAGGAATTCACGCTTCCTCCCCCTCCCAAAAGAACTTTTTCAAATCCTTTTTTCTTAAGCAAAGCAATAGCTTCTTTTGGAGACTTCACAAAATTGAAATTTTTCTCTTTTTTTTTATTTTCATACGAGACAACTACAGTAAATGGATTTCCTATTTTATCAAACTCGTCAATTTTTCTCATTATTTCATATGTTCTTCTTCCCAATATCATTGCTCTGAAACCCTTGGCAATGCTATAATAATTGTTCCATGCTGCATCAGACCAGGGAGTTTCACCATCCTCTTTAGCGATGTAACCATTAGCCGTCATTGCCATGTATAAAACTACTTTCATTTTTGCCTCTTTGGACAATAATGTAAAAGAATGTTAAGATTATAAAAGTTACCAATAAATCTTGATATGGGCACATTTCTAATTTAAACCAATATTGTGCCCACATAATTTTATCCTCTCACCTCATAATGCTTTTTTCAACTTGGCCTTTAAGGCTCTGCTTATATCCTCATGATATATCCAGATAATTCCTTCCTTCAGAACAGCTATTTTCCCACTCTCCTCCAAATAATTTAAGATTAAGTTCAATGTAGGCCTCATTATTTTTTTAGAGAGCCTTCTGTCAATTTCATTCTTAGACACCGGCTCTTTCGCCTTTTTTATAAGATTCTCCACATTAAGGACAGTGTCTAATCTCGGATAGTGCAGGACTTGGTTTGCCATGTTATTATATACTTATACTATAATATGGACTTATATAAATCTTTCGTTTAGGACTCAGTCAATCCCCTGCGCCTTCTGCAATCGCCCGGAATAATCAAAATAAACTGTCTTTGTTTCCGAGAACTCTTCGATACCCTGAATTCCAGCTTCGCGAGTGCCATTACCCGTCCCTTTAACTCCACCGAAAGGCAGATGCACTTCTGCCCCAATAGTGCTTGAGTTTATGTAAGTGATCCCGCTCTCAATTTTATTGATTGCGTCAAATGCGGCCTTCATACTTTCTGTGTAAATTGCAGACGAAAGGCCATATTCAACATCATTAGCAATCTTAATCGCCTCTTCCATATCTTTCACAGAAATAATTGATAATACCGGTCCAAATATTTCCTGCTGGCATATCCGCATAGAAGATTTGCAATCTGTGAATATAGTTGGCTCGAAGAAGAATCCTTTGCCTTTAATTTTTTTAGCTTCTCCGCCATACAGCAACTTAGCTCCTTCCTGCTGCCCTATCTGCGCATATCTCTGGCTTTTCTCAACAGCAGCTTTATTGATTAAAGGTCCGACATCTGCTTTCATACCATCACCTAATTTTAACTTTTTAACCCTCTCTAAAAGCATACTCTCAAATTTCTTTTTTACTTTCTCATGCACTATTACCCTGCTTGTTGCAGTGCATCTCTGTCCTGTCGTTCCAAAAGCGCCCCAGAGAACGCCGTCAACAGCAATGTGTAAATTAGCATCCTCATTGATAATGATAGCATTCTTTCCTCCTAATTCAAGGCCGACTTTTTTTATTCCTGCTGTCTTCAATATCATCTCTCCAGTTGTCTTGCTTCCTGTAAATGAAATGCCAAGAACATCTTTATTCCTTATTATTTCGCCCCCAACATCAGCTCCAGAGCCAGTAACAAGATTGAAAACTCCTTTTGGAACGCCAGCTTTTTCAATTATCTGTGCTAGAGCAATAGCACATAATGGCGTATCGCTTGATGGCTTAAAGACAATTGTATTTCCGCAGACTAAAGCAGGTGCAATTTTCCAGGCAGGAATCGCAATAGGGAAATTCCACGGGGTAATTAAGCCGACAACACCTACAGGGTTCCTGATAGTCATTGCAAATTTATTAGGCAGTTCAGATTTAGCTGTATGGCCAAATAATCTTCTTCCTTCTCCAGCCATATATTCAAAGACATCAATAGCTTCCTGTACGTCACCGCGTGCTTCTGAAATTATCTTGCCCATTTCTTTAACTTCCAATCTCGCCAGTTTTTCCTTATCTTTTACAAGAAGTTCTTTAATTTTCCAAAGATATTCAGCCCTTTTTGGCGCAGGCATATCTCTCCAAGCCGGAAAAGCAGCATTTGCAGCTGAAATTGCCCTCAATACATCTTCTCTCTTGGACTTCTGAAATTTGCCAATGCTCTGTTCTGTGGCAGGATTCAGGCTGTCAAATACTTCCTTAGACGCAGATTTCACCCATTTCCCATCAATATAATTCAGGTATTCCATATCTCCTCTCTACGTAATAAGAATAAAGAAAGTTATAAACCTTATGAGTTAAGGCAGTCCATTGCAGCATCAACCAGTTTGTTTAAAGCTGTTCTAACATTAAGTTTATGGAATTTTGGCTCCCACTCTGTTTTTAATACGTCTGAGACTACAAATGCAGAGGCAATAGAAACTTTTCTATACTCAGCAAGAGCAAAAACAGCAGACGCTTCCATCTCTACTGTTGAGATTCCTTTCTTTGCATACATCTCTATTTCCGCTTTGCTTTCCCTATAAGGTGTATCTATAGTCCAGGTCGTGCCTTGAAAATATTCCATGCCTTTCTTTTCAATGCTTTTTCCTAATTTATCAGTCAATTTCTTATCGGGAAAACTGAACTTTCCATGCTTAACATAATGATAGCTTGTTCCCTCATCTCTTAATGCCTTATCACATAAGAAAACTCCTTCATGATGCAATCCTCCTGCTGTGCCAACGCAGACAAATTCTCTGCATCCAAGAGCAATAAGCTCTTCCATGACTGTGACTGCATTCGGCGCCACTATTCCAGTCATTTTTATAAATCCTATATCTTTTTTGATATGGAGGTTTATCAACGAATAAAGGCTTCTTTTCTTCGGCTTATACTTTCTTTTAAAATAGTCCAGTGCACCTTTTTGCCATGTGATAACATACTTTTTTGGGAGACTTTTTTTAGGATACTTTCTGTATTTAACGTAGTCGTCAGGGCTGAACAATGCTTCTTGTAGATGTTTTTCAGGAAATTTAGGATATCCGTTTCTCATATTACTGCCCAGTAAATCAGAAGTTAAAAGGATTGCGGTTAATCACCCTAGTTCAAACTCATCAACAAGTTCTTTAGTCGAATAAACTATTACTTTATCCTGCTCTTTCATCTTCTTATCATTGCTCCAGATGCAACATCCAAGCTTCAACGCAAGAGCAAAATAATCAATATCATCTTTATCAAGGGCAAGGTTCATCGCATCGGGCAGTTTATCCTTATAATAATTTACAGAGGTAAAATTAATGGTTTCTTTCAAGGTCCTGTCAATTTCAATAAAATCTTCTGCATCTCTATGGGTTTTATTAATAACTTCATTGCCGTGCTCTAAGAACTCTTCATAAGCAAAGTCAGGAGAATAAAATGAGAAGAAAGGGTTGAGTAAGATTTCTATACTTGTTCCCTGCTTTATCAGGGCAGAAAACAGCACATTTGCATCAACTACAAATTTCATTTAAATAAGTCCTTGTTTCTTCAGTTTCTCAAATCTTCCTTTATTAACTTCTCTTCCTAACCTAATAGCATCCTCCATTGTCATCTCGCTGTCTTTCGTAAACTCCCTGAATTTTTTAAGCAGCTCAAGGCGTTTCTTTATTGAAGCTCTGGCTATCTCGCTCCAATTCATTTCAGGAAATTTGTCCATTTCCTTCTTCATATCATCTGGTATTGCCAGCGTCAGATTTACCATTTTTATCTTTCCTGTGTATTATGTGTAAGATGTGTAAGTATATAAATCTTTCCAGGCAGGGATTGTCGCAGATTAGGTTGATTTAGCCATAATTATCTCTCCTGTCGCTTTCGGTTGTTTAATTGAATTTAACAGCATAGTTTCCCATCTGTTGCCAGATAAACCTATTCCGCACCTTTCAGCAGGAGTTAATTTATCTTTCTCGCACTTCTTTATGAAATTGTGAAATACTTTGAAGCCATCTGAATAATCCTGAACTTCTGTTATTCCTCTCCTTACTTTCTGAAATTCCTTTTGATGAGTATGCAAGTTTTCAATAGCATTATTATTCACTACCCTTCTTTGTCCGAGTATTGAAGTGTGCTTAACTTTTCTCTCTGCACCCCAGTTTCTAAATGTCTTTCTTATTCCGTCTTGATAAGCACCCAATTTATCAGTGATAATTTGGTTAGGCATTTTGACATTTTGTTTGTATGCTTCCGTCATAACTTTCTGGGCGTCTTTTGAACTTCTACCTCTGCCTGAATTAACAGAAGCCAGTAAAAACTTAGTTTCTTTATCCATTACATTCCAGACATAATCAAATTCAGCATTAGGATTTTTCTTATCTATTCCTCTTTTTGTTTTAACCATAGTTTCATCTGCGTTCCAAACCCCAGAAGTTTTAGGAGTTAATGTCTTGCTATATTTCTCCATAACCTCTGTAAATCTTAAAACCCATCTTCTTATTGTTTCGTGATGTAATTTTAAGCCATAGAATTGTGAGAACTGGTCTGCAATATCTCAGTAGCTTAATCCCTTGTAATAGCAATCCATAGCCAAACAAACTAATTTAGCGTTTCCTTTTATGTTCTTAATTGGAGATAGAACAAACTTTTTATGACAATCCTTACAGCTAAATCTTTGCTTATCTCCTGATTTGTCGTGCCTTACTCCGAACTTGGTTATATTCTTTGAAGCACAATAGGGGCAACAATCATCAAGAGGTTTATTTATGATTAATTCTATTTGCTGTTTTACTGGGCTTTCTTCTACTTCGTAAGCGTTCTTTAATCCTTCCGCAAGAAATCCTTGGCTTTCAAGCCAATGAATGAATTGCGGTAATTATTTCTACTAAAATAAATATAAAACAGGGAGAGCAAGTTGCTACTCCCTGAACAACATTTGTAGTGGTAGCTTTCTCTCGTAAATAAACTTTGTGGAGCGCGACAACACGCTTCGTGCGGAGGTAAAATGGAAATACAGGTTTTGATTAGCGAGAGCTA
>DANJ01000020.1 GCA_002497285.1 Candidatus Pacearchaeota archaeon UBA92 | reverse complement strand
AAATCTTTTAATGATTCATTTTTGTCTTTATTTTCAAAAATAATTTTAACCTCATTTTGTTCTCCCCTTATTAACTGAAAGTCTGCTGTTGTTTTAACTGATTCGGCATTTGCTCCTCCTCCACTACCGCCACCCCCTCCGCCTCCGCTTGATGAACTTGAAGAGCTACTGGAAGATTCTGTGCAGTCAGGGTCAACTCCAACACCACACGAAGTAACGCAGATATTATCGCTTTCTGAATAACATGCGAAAATTATCTGCCCTGTTTGATTTAGTGTTGTTTGATTGCCTGAATTAATTATAAGCTCAAAGTCTCCTGTTGAGTTATCATAGCCCCATGAGTAAATTGTTAGGTTAAATGTTCCTTTCTGAGCTGAAGTTAATGTAGAAGAACTCAATTCAAGTGTCAGATTATTGTACTGTTTTGAGTTATTGGTTAGAGAATCGTAAAAGTTTGTCTGATTCCCCACCACAATATCTGAAATCCAGGAAGGAAGAGTCCAGTTAAAAGAAACATTTCTCGCTGTATTGTTCACGGTTCCGTCTCCGCCAATATTTCTTGTATAAGCGGCGAGAGTTATATTTTGCTCTTTAAGGAAAAGTGTCGGGGTGGAATCTGGACCCGGATATTCCATCTTTTGGAATAAAAGAGGATTTGGAGGGGAGATTATTATTGTCGTTGAAACTGTTTCCGATTTGTTGTTAGTTACTGAATCATTAATGTCTGCGGTTAATGTTAGGATTGGTGTTTCTGTTAATAGAGAGCTTACAGAAGGGAATGCGGCAGAGACTGTAAGGTTCTCATTTGATGAAGCATTCACGATTGTAGTGCTGTCGAAAGACAATCCTCTTTCGTTTGAAGCCCATGTCGTCTGACTCCAATAAGTCCCACTAAAACCAGTATATGTGTTTGTGAAGGTAACAGAACAGTTATTGTTACTATATTCTGCATCACCAGTATTAGTAATAGTTATGTTTCCTATTTCCTTGTCTTCAAGAAATCCGGTAACTTCTTCTAAGCTTGAAGGAGAAACACTCCATGTGCAGTCCCATTCTGAAGCGAATGTTTGGTTTGTTGATTGATTTGCGTTTCCTAATGAATCATTTGCCCAGATATTGTAGGTATAATTTTGCTCTGATGAAACGAGAGTTATTGTTGTGTTGTAGTTTCCGTCGCTGTCTGGAGAAAGCATTGTTGAGTTTGCCCAACCCGAGCCATTGTGATATTGTAGAATTACGGTGTTTATTGACATTCTATCTTCACTTACTGTTGAATTAAACGTTAAATTGGCATTCGGGTCTGTACTATCAGTGGAGTTTGGGCTGTAAACTATGTTTGAGAATGAAGGGCCTTGTATGTCCACATAAAAGCTTCTGTTTGATGAGCTATTTGTATTGCTTGAGCTATCTGTGCAAGATATGCTCCAGTTATGTGAGCCGTGGGAAATATCTGATGCTTGAAGATTTGTTAGTGTGTTATTTTGTGTTGTTGCGTTTTCTGTTTGGTATGCTGAATCTATATAAAGGGAGCAATTAATATCTCCTGTAAAATCTTCTATTGCTGTAAAGTTAAAGTCTATTGTTTGAGATGATGTATTGTATTCGCTTACTGGCTCATTTAGTGTGATTGTCGGAGGTGTTGTATCTGCCTGTTCTTCGCTGCCGAAACTTATTGTTGGTTCATTTGTCATCCATTGCCTCACTCTTGCATTATCAAACTCATGAGTTCCAGAATAAAATGGCCAGCCTACATGAAGTGTTGACTCGGTTGAATATGATGAGTCATAAGCATTTGTCCAAGAACTTCCATTATTAGTGCTGTAATCATAAAATGCTCCTCCTGCTGATTTCATTTGAACACGAACATCATATGATTGGTTTGTATCCCATGTGTGTCCTGTCAAACTACCTTTGCCGGTACCATCCTCATACACCATTTGAGTTATAGAAGTGCCACTGCCACTGCCTCCAATGTTGTAATAAGCGTAAACAAAATTCACATAGCTTACTCCTGTTCCATCATCTTTCCACCCCATCATTAATGCGTCATATTCTGCATTATTGCTCCTCCACCAATAATCAAACTCAAAAGATAAATTAGAACGAGTAAAAGAATCATCAGAATATACTGCTTTGTCCCATGCGTCGTTTATGTCTCTGGCGAACCAGAGACTTCCATCATGTTCTGTTATTTCATCCCCGCCTGCTTGGTCAACTTCTGTCCAGATATTTGTATCAATAGTTCCGTCATCAAAATCATCAAATAATAAAAATGTAGCTGTGCCATTTGAAGTAGTATTTACATCAGCGTTGTTGTAATACATATAGACAGTGGTATTGCCTGAAGCTGTTAATGAATCCACTTCAACCCATGCTGTGACACTTGAGCTGTTTACTATATCTTGCAGCCAATAATCTAAAGGGCTACTACTGCTGTTTGTAAAACGAAGGTCAGCAAAATTTATTTGCATATCATCATCATAAGTTATATTAATCTTTACTTGATAATCTGTCTGTGCAGAATCAGTATTAGAAATATTAATCTCCTGCCTTTTTGTCCAATCTGCATCCCACCATGCGGCTTCAACTATAGATGCTGAAAAAATGACGAATAAAATGCTAAATAAAACTAACTCCCTCTTTTTAATTTTTACCTTGCTTTTTGATGTAAATAATTTTTCTAACATCTTCATTCCACAATAATCTCCCTTTTTATGTTAATGTTTAAATCTAAAACAGAAAAAAATAATTCGTAATCTCCCGCTTCTTCAAACCTATAATCAATTAGCTCTTCTATTTTAATAACCCCTCTCCCAGAATTTTTGTCTTTATTTAAAAAATCCTTTAGATTAAAAGTTTCTGTTATTATTGGTTTATTATCTTTTGTTAATGATCTCAACCCATAAATTGCTTCTTCAGTTTCTATTTGAGTTACAACCATGTCTTCCTTAAGATAGTCTCCTATTTTGAAACTGTTTTCTATATCCAAAACAATATTCCCAGTTAAACTCATAAATCCCCTATTAGCAATATTTGGAATGCTTGTTACAACACCGGAAACAAGATAGGTAACTATTATAAGCGAGAATATAGTTGTTGCATAAAGCAAAGCCTCCTTTTTCTCCATACGAATAAAAGATTCCTGTGATATAAAAAGTTATCCCTGTTTCCGAAATAATTAAAAACGATTGATTCCTATTATTATTATTATTAAAAAGATGATAAAAAAAGAGGGAATTAGCAAGAAAGGTAAAAGTCTTAAAAAAAGAACAAACTTGAAAAGCAGGAAATCTAATAAAAAAGAAAAAATTCTTAAAAAAAATAAAAAAGCTAATTTAAAGAATGTTAAAGAAAATAGGGGATTTTTTGGTAGATTATTTGGGGGCGGTTCTAAGAAAGTTATAGTAAAGTCTGGCAAGGAGAAAGAAAAAGATAACAAAACAACTAAAACTATAGAAAAATTAAGAAAAGAGTTTTCTAAGAAAGGATTAAAGTATAAAGACCTAAACTCAAAGAAGAAATCGGGCGATACGTTTATAAAAACTGGAATTAAAGGCTTTGACGCTTTATTTGAAAAAGATATGGGCCTTCCTAATGGAAAAGCTGTTTTGGTTGAAGGCGGACCAGGAAGCGGGAAAACTCTTTTTTGTCTTGCAACCTTAAATGAACTATGCAAACAGGGGAAAAAAGGGCTTTACATGAGTTTTGAAGAATCAGAGGAGCAACTAATCGCCCATATGGAAGAGTTTAACTGGAAAGCAAGAGAATTTGTCAAAAAAGGTTTATTAAGAATCTCTAGATTTGATGCAATAGACATCTCAAGAAGCATAGAAGCATTATTAAGCGCGGCTAAAAAAGAACTTTTAATTGATGTTGAGCCAATGTTTTTTCCAAGCGACTTTGAGCCAGATTTTGTAGTTATTGATTCTTTAACAAGCATCTCATCTGCATTTTCAGGAGAAGACTCAAGATTTAGGATTTATATGGAGCAGTTATTCAGGTATCTGGAAAAAAATAATATTACTAATTTCTTAATACGAGAGGTTTCTTCTCCAAGTCATATTGGAACAACATTTAAAGAGCAAGGAGAAGCTGTTTCTTTTTTAAGTGATGGAATAATTGTTATATACAATGTAATTTATGATTCAGGAGAGAGAACTTCAGCAATTGAAATTTTAAAAATGCGGGGGGCAAACTTTAAAAAGAGAATTGTTGAACTTAAAATTATAAATAAAAAAGGTGTAGAAGTTAACCCTAATAAAATTCTGAAAAAAAGCCGTAAAAATAATTTTAGTTTAACTTAATCTACACCAAGAGACCTTAAAAATTCCCAAGATTGTCCTGGAAATTTTTTCAACAATCTTTTTCATTGCTTTAATATCTGCAGGTTTAATGTCTGCTTCTCCTTCTTGTTGGATAACTTTTTCTTTCAAACAATCTAAAACAGCAAGAAAATTTAACGGGTGAAAACCAAGGAGATGCGTCCTGGATAAACACAGAATTAAAAGATATAAGAACGGGAGAAACTTTTAAGATAAGCGATTTTGAAGGAAAGCCTGTTTTGTTAGAAAGTTTTGCTGTTTGGTGTCCTACTTATACAAAACAGCAAAAAGAACTTAAAAAATTACATGAGGATATAGGCGACTCTGTGATTTCAATTTCTTTAGACACTGATCCGAATGAAGATGAAACGAAGATATTTGCACACGTTAATGAAAATGGATTTGGATGGCATTATGCTGTTTCACCAATTGAGGTGACACGATCTTTGATAAGCGATTTTGGAAATGGTATAATCAATGCACCAAGCGCACCAATGATTTTGATATGTGAAGACGGAAGTTATAGAAAGCTTGGAGGTTCTGGCTCAAGAAGTGTTGAAGAGTTGAAAGAAGAATTAAAAAGAGGATGCTAAAATGTCTTTACTTGTTGATATCCTAAGTTCATTTGTTCTCGCTTTATTGACTCCATTAACTGCTGTTTGCGTTCTTCCACTTTATCCTGGATTCCTCGTATTTCTATCAAACAAATTTTCAGGAAAGGAGAATAGAAAAACATTTGTCTTATTTGGTTTGACTATTCTATCTGGAATAATTATTTTTATGACTCTGTTAGGGGTTATATTCACAACATTATTACAAAAATCCCTTACAAATGTAATCGGAATAGTTTCTCCGATTGCTTTTGGTATTTTAGGAATTGTTAGTCTGGCTTTGATATTTGACTTTGATTTGTCAAAATTTATTCCTAAAGCTAATGTTCAGACGGCAAGTAAAAGTCCTCTAAAGAGCGCTTTTATCTTTGGCTTCTTTTTTGGAGCAATTGTTCTGCCTTGTAATCCAGCATTCATTGCCACATTTTTTGCAAGAGCTCTTTTATTTGGAGATTTTTTCTCCAGCATGTTTAACTTTCTTTCTTTTGGGATAGGTCTCGGATCTCCGTTATTGGTGTTAAGCATAATTTCAGGACAATGGAGTAAAAAGATTATTGGTTTTTTAACGAAAAACAAGAGAATAATAAATTTAATCTCTGGATTGATAATGCTCGGGATTTCAATCTATTATTTGTTTTTTGTTTTTAGAATTTTTAGCCAATAAGTATTTAAATCAGTCATTTGCACACTCCACAATTTTTTTCAATGCTTAAAGAAGTAAAATAGATTGATATTATTATTAAAAATAAGGAAATGCCTACAATAAACCACTGATATTTAATTAAAAAGAAAACTGTCCCGATTCCTAAAAAACCAAATACCACAGTCAAACAAGAAGCACAACTTGCAGTTCCAAAAAGCCCTGCCATAATGCTAGAAAATCCTCCTACCACCCCCCTTCCAACTCCTCTTACAGACTTTTTTATCTTATAAGCATAAATTTGCATTGAAGTCATTAATCCTATTAAAACAGATAATAAGATCATTAAAACATAATTCCAAAATGTAAAAATTTCTAATTGGAACAATAGAGAGTTTCCGGGAATTGTAAAAACAGGAATTGATATAAATAACATTAAAAAAATCAAACTCGCTACTGAGAATATGGTAACATCGTTCTTATTTCTCATAACTTCTTTTATGGATTTAAATATAATCTGTATTTTGCTCATATTGCTACTCCACGCAACAAGCCACGTCATCAAGACTTTGAGTAAAGCTTTGCGCAACTTTCTTAATCATCTCGCTCATCGTTGGAAAAACGTGAACGGTGTCGCGAATATCATCGGGAGTCATTTTGTTTTTAATTGCATAAGTTGCCGTTGTAATAATGTCGGCAGCCATTGGGGCAACAATATGCACCCCAATCACTCTGTTTGTTTTGTGGTCAAGGACCATTCTTATTTTGCCGCGGGTGTCTTTTACAATCCCTGCTTTTTCAACATGGTCTATCGTAATAGTTCTGCACAAACAAGTTTTGTATCTTTTCATGTATTCTTCTTCTCCGATGCCAACAACAGCAACTTCTGGAGAAGTAAAAATAGCAGAAGGAATTTCTTCATAGTTAATTGTTTTCTTTGCATTTTCAAACATATTTCTTACAGCAAAATTTCCTTGTTTTGCCGCAACAGTTTCAAGAGGCATTAATCCTGTAACATCACCAGCAGCATAAATGTGTTTTTGTGAGGTTTGCAAATACTCATTTGTTTTAACAAAACCTCTCTCGTCTAATTCAACACTTACTTTTCCTGCATCAATATCTTTTGTATGAGCAGTTAATCCGACACCCAACATTACTTTTTCCGCAACAATCTTTTTTAAGTCATCTTTGCCTTTTATCTCGACTTCAAACTCGATACCTTTTTTTGTTTTTCTAACTTTTTTTGTAGTAACTCCTGTATAAATCTTAATGCCTTCGACTTCTAAATGTTTTCTCAACTCTTCTCCGATGAAAGAGTCATACTTTGACAAGATTCTATCTGATCTTTGCAAAACAGTAACATCTATTCCAAAATGATTGAATATTTGTGAGAACTCCATCGCTATTGCCCCGCCCCCCAAAATAACTATCGACTTTGGTTTTTCTTTTAGATTGAAAACATTAACATTAGTCAGGTAATCAATTTCATTCATTCCTTCTATTGGTGGGACAAATGTTGAAGCACCGGTTGCAATTAAAATGTTGCCCCCTTTGTAAGTTTTATTTCCTATTGCAACAGTATTGGAGTCAACAAACCTTGCTCTTCCTTCCTTAAAATCAATATACTCTTGTTTACCGATAACACCTTTATAATTTTTTTCTCTAAAACCTTCAACCATCTCTCTTGTTTCTTTCAAAGCTTCAACAAAATCAGCTTTCCCTTTAACATCAATTGCTCTAAACTGGGAGTGAATTGGGCAGTAATATTCTTGTCCTTGATGAAGCATTATTTTACTTGGAACGCAACCAACATTTACACATGTTCCGCCTAATGGTAGTATCTTAGAATCATTAATCATCAAAGTTCTTTTCTTAAGTTTATTGGCTGTATTTGATGCCGCAAATGCCGCTGCTCCACCACCCAAGATAATTAAATCATATTTTTTAACCATCTTTAATCACTCCGCAGTTTTCTAATCTTTCTTTATATTTTTGAATATGCTTATCAAATAAGTCAACTATTGGAATTATGGTCTCTTCATCAAGAGAATAATTTCTGAAATTGCCATTTGGCGTAACTTTTACAAATCCGCAATGCTCTAAGCATCTGAGATTATGTGACACCCTGCTTTGTTCAAAACCAGTTTTTTCACATATTTCCATCACCTTCAAAGGTTTCTTTCTTAACAGTTGAATAATTTCTAGTCTCGTTTTATTTGAAAATGCCTTGAAGAATAATCTATGAAGATTATCCATATGATAAACTTGTTGTAATTTAGACATATGATAAAGTTATCCTTTAGTATATTTAAATTTTTTGATTTAGTAATTTCTTTTTGATGCTCTCTAAAGTATTATAAAACCACTAATTAGGTGACGTTTACTTTACAGCCTACGTTAACTCAGTTTTTTTAATTTAGATAATATCAGTTTTTTTAAATCATTAATATCTTTGCATTTATTAATCTCATCCGAAGATATAACTAATCTCAATTTGCCTTTTGAATTTTCAAAAATTACAGGTAGCTTCTCTTTGACATTAGGATATTTCTTATTAAATTCTTTTTTATGCAGAAAATTGGTTTTATAAGGCAAATTAGATATAAACGATTTCCATTCATCTTTTTCATTTACTATTCCATAAGTAATTTTACAGAGATTACATTGATATGTCGAAGGAGAGATTATTTTATGGGCTGTATCACTAATTGAATTGAAAATTCCTGAATTAGCATTGTACACGAATATCAACGATTTCATCTTATCACTAGTCTCTGTCACTTTAAAAAGTTAGAGTAAACTTTGTTATCTTTTCTTTTTTTTAAAAAATAGATCATATATAATACAAGAGCAATAATTAAGAATACAAGAATCCAAGAAAGGAATGGTTCTATTAAATATCCGAAAAAGGACATGAGGAATACTATCGGAGTCATCCCAATAAAAGTTACGATTGCAAAAGGTATAACTTTTATTCCTGTTAAACCAGCCACATAACTAACAAGATCGAATGATACTTGGGGCATAAGTCTTGTTATTAAGATTATCCGAAGTATGTTTTTATTGTCTTATCCCGAAATAAGGTTACCTCGACAAACAAGATAAGCTCTGCTGAAGAGCAGAGTCTTATGAAGAAACTTAACAAGAAGAAAATAAAATGGATTGTTAAGGAAGTTGAAAGGAGGGAACTATGCGTTTGGACAATCGCTCAGATACAAAAGATAACAAAACAACATGCATACAGAGTTGCTAAAAAGTTTAAGAACTGCGAACCAGAGTTCAGAAAACCTGGAAGAAAACCTAAAGAAATAACAGATGAAGAAAGAAAAATTGTTATTCAAACATATAAAGAAATTATTGCCTCTGCTGTTATGATTGAGCAATATCTCGACGAGAAGAGAGTTCACATAGGGCATAATAGAATTCATAAAATTTTGCTGGAAGCAAAATTAGCAAAAGAAGAAGATAAGAAAAAACACAGAAGAACATGGATAAGATATGAAAGAAAGCATAGTTTAAGTTTAGGGCATACCGATTGGTTTGATTACAAGGGAAGGCAAGGAATCATCTTCATTGATGATGCGTCGATGTTTATCACGAGTCATGGAGAGTTTGGTAATGCAAACACAGAAAACTCATTAAAGGTTTTCAAAGAAGGTTTGAAATGGGGAATTTACAAACAGATGATGAGTGATCATGGAACTAAGTTTGAAAATAAATTTACTGATGAACTTGAAGAAGTTGGAACAAAACATATCAAAGCAAGAGTTAAGTATCCTCAATTAAATGGTAAGGCTGAAAGGGTAGTGCAGACGATAAAAAAGCTCTGGAAGGTGCTAGGAAGCATGGATAAGGCAGTTCAGCATTACAATTACAAGAAACCGCACATGATTTGACTAATGGAAAGCTTAGAACCCCCCTATCAGGCTTTCTTAGAAAAGAAGAGAAAGGAATAAAAATATGAAGAACTTAAAACCACGAGGTAACATTAATAGAAGATACTACAGAGTATGTTTTTATTATCATTACATTAATGGCAAGGATACCTCGGCTTTGGAAGCCGAGAGAGGAATTGCCATCTCCGAATTTAATTCTCTTTGCTGATTAAAAATAAAAGATTTAATTTCTTTTTCTTGTGAATTAAATTTACCAAACTTAAAGTTTGGGGGAGTGAAAAAGTGGACTTGCGAAGTACAAGACATGCTTTCGGACAGAATGCTTTCCATTTCGTTTGGAAACCCAAATATGCCAAAGATCCAATGAAGTTTATTGGCATCAGGGCTGATTGTGAAAGGTTCATCCGCGAAGTTGCTGAAAAATACAGATTCAGCATCTACGAATTACATATCGCTGTTGACCACATCTACCTTTTCGTTGAAATGCCTCCCACCATGAGTGTTAGTAAAGCACTCCAATTGTTTAAGGGCTATTCTGCCTTTAAACTTTTGCACAAACATCCATGGTTGAGAAAGCATTTTAGGAAAGGACATTTCTGGAGTCTTGGAAAGTTCTTCAGAAGTGTGGATAATACAACTAGCGAAGCTGTTAAGCACCACATCAGTCCTTCTCAGCCTTGGGTTGATTTGAGTTGACATTTTGTTTTTTATTTGTTGGATACCTCGCCCTTTAGGGAGGGGTTATTCATTTTAGTTACTATAACTTCAATTGTTTTCATATTAATTTTATTTAAGAATGCTTTTTAAATCTTTCGAGGTTACTTCTTCAGCGCCATTCTCTTTATCTGGGGGGTCTTGAGCTTGGTCATATGCTTTTGTTCTTTTGCCTGCATTTCCGCCTGCTTCTCTCCAGCAATTGCAACTGATTTTGCCTTTTCCTTTTCTTCTTTCTTTTCTTCTTCTGTTTTCTCTATTTTATCTTCAGGTCTCTCTGCTTTTTCCTTCTTCTTATCATCCTTCTTGTGCCTTCTTTCATCTTTGATTTTTGCAAACTTCAATTTTTCAGGCATCTCGGCAAGTTCAACGATAACATTTTCTCCATCTCTTCTAGCAATAACCTTTATTTTTGAAAATGGTGTCTTTGCTCCCCTAAACCAAAGTTCATTGTTAAGATATCTATCAATCTTTACTTTCTTTTCATCTCTATCCACAATCTTCATGTGTCTTGCTATAAACTTCTTTATAGCCATAACACTAGCTCTCGTTCTCTTATAACTTGGCTTATTCATCCATTTACTTCTAAGTGGGATTGTGTATTCTCTCTCTAATTTTACTACTTCTGCCATTTTGTTTATCCGAAGTGACTCTTCCTAGATTTTCTAGGTTTTATCTTTAATTTAGTTCTTCTCCAGTGTCTTCTTTGTTTCGTCATTTCACTAGGATGTTTTTTCTTTCCCTGTCCAAATCTTTTGACTACTGCCCAAAACGGAGCCCATTTGGTTCTTCTGCCCTCAACTCCAAGTTTAACCTTTTTTTGATAATGCCTTGTCATTTTATATCCTCTAAGAATTCTTTTCCCTTAACCGTAAGTTGCCTTCCTTTCTTTTTTCCAGTTGACTTTTCAACAAAACCGGCTGCCTCTGATTGCTGAAGTATTACTCTTATTATCTTTCCCCCGCCTCTCATAAATTTACCAGTCACAACTCCTCTATTTTTCCTTCCACCATACCTCGTTCTCAATCTTTGAGTGCCAACAACTCCTCTAATATAAATTTGTCTCAATATACTAGCGGCTCTCTTATACCAAAAATCTTCTTCTATAACTGGTCTTACTTTATTCGTTCCAGTTTTAACAAAATATGACCAGTCAGGGGCTTTAAATTCTTCAACACTCTTAAGAGCTGCAGCTAATAGCTTATTATATTTTCCAGACTCCATATCTTTTATATTTACCATTTGATTGAACAAAGATAGTTAAAAAATAACCCTTATAAATCTTCTGTTCCGAACGATTTATTTTTCTTCTTTCCGACTTTTCTCATAATAATAGTGAATCCAATAATATTATGCCTAAAATACCCTTCAAGTTTTTGGTTTAATTCCTCAGCAATTTTTTCCTTATCTTCTCTGTCTCTACAATAGTTCTTCAATAATGATATTCTGATTAATTTATGAGTTTTGAATGCGGCATTGAGACTTGCGATTACTCCAGGAGTAATTCCATTTTTACCTATATTAAATTTAGTCAATCCTCTTGAAGTCATATTTTCACTCCTCCTGCAGGCAGTGCAGCAATAACTTCTTCTTTATCATATTTTCTATTCAAAGCTTTAATAATTTTATCTGCCATTTTTATTTTATCTGTTTTTCCTGGACAAACTTCTAGTCCATTTCCTTTAGGCACAGCCCTTAAAATTCCCTTCTGTTTAATTAAAAATAGTTTTAGTTTAACTTTCATTTTTTTTACGATTCCATTCACACCCCAGGTCCCTGTTTTCATTCCCTTAGATTTCTTAAGTTGTCCAAGCCTAAAAATATGAATTTCCGTATCTTTCATTCCAAGCTTCCAGGCTTTAGAAAAACATCCCGTGAAAATTGCAGCCTCTTCAATATCTTCTTTACTTGGTTTGTCAGATATGACTGCTGAAAAAGGGCTTCCAGGATGAGATGTATGCATAATCCAATAATCTTTTCCTGAATTTTTTAATCCTTTAATCAAATCATCATTATTTTCAGCATTTTTCCCACCGACAACTAATACTTTGTTCGAAGTGTAAAACCACTTATGTTTCTTATAATTTTCCATTTAAAAAATAGAGAAAATCGGCTTTTAAGCTTATCTAAATCGGCTTTTCGTGTCCAAAATGTTCTAAAGCAACTTTCAAAGAATTCATTCCGGGCCCTTTGGCATATTCTTTTAGGCTTTCTCCTTCCATTGTTGCATCAATCGCCTGTCTTAATGCTTCCGCTCCAGCCTTAGTTCCAAAAGGATGTCCATGCACTCCCCCTCCAGCCTGAATGACTATATTGTTTCCAAGCATTTTCATAATATCTGGAACAATTCCAGGATGCAAACCTCCGGAAGAACATGGGAAAACAGATTTTATATTTCTCCAGTTTTCCTCTAAGATTCCTTTCTTAAATTCTTCTTCAATATTTGAATATTCCATTTCATCTTCTATAGCTAAAACTTCATCTTTGCTTCCGACAAGCTTTCCAATAACAGTTCCGATATGAATATTATCAACACCGACAAGTCTTGCACATTTAGCGAGAGTAAGCATGGATAGTCCATGTCTAGGATTTCTATCAAACGTCGCATGCATCGCCCTATGTGCATGTATTGCTTGTTTAGTATCTTGGGTAAAGTTTCTCAGTGTTTGCAATCCAGACCATCCCGCGGTAACTATGTCACACATGACATATTTAAAATCATAATCTGCCGCAATCTTTGCTCTTATAAGCATTTCTTTTGCTTCTCCAGTTACATTAATGAAATAATCTTTCTTCTCTCCAGTTTCTTTTTCAGCTCTATCTCTCATTTTAGCACAGGCTTTAGCCCTTGCTTCAAATCTATTAAATTTCTGATCGGTAAGATTCTCATCATCTTTAAGAAAATCTAATCCTCCAGCCCAGGCTTCATATCCTACTTGCGCATGTTCTTTTGTAGTCATTCCAACTTTAGGCTTAGGTACAGTTGCAGTTAAGGGCCTTTTCTTAACTTTCATAAATCTTCTAACGCCTTCAATTCCAAATTGAGGACCCTTAAAACTTTTCATAATAGAATCAGGAAAATCTATGTCCATTAATCTTAAATTATTCACTGCTTTCATCCCAAATATATTTCCCGCGATAGCAGAATAGATCTGAGGCATACTTCCCGCTTCAAAAAGTACCTCCGGATAAGCAATCTTTACCAAATTTCCTCTAACATAAAAAGCCCGCCCCCTAATTTTTCTAATATGTGGTTTTAAAGTCGTAAGTTTAGTCCATGTACCATTGCTTGATTCAGCAGCAATTCTTCCTAAAACTTCTTTAACACTTACACCAGCTCTTGGCTCAAACCTGAACAAACAAACCATATCTTTCTTACTAGGTTTATAATTATAATCGACAAAATCAAGGTATTGACTCATTTTTTATCCCAACAATCCAGACTTTCCTATTTCTACCTTAAAGAAACTTCCGGCATAATAACCCTGGCTCGTAGCAGAAGTATCCTTAACATCAATAAGTACTTTCTGTGAACAAGCAGTTGTTCCTTTTGGAATTCTCATTTCAACAATTGCAAAAGCATTTGCCCCATCAAACTCATCAAATTGATTATCAGTATTAAGTTTTGTTATGAAAAGACTTTCAGCTCTGCTTTGCCCTAAAGCGCTTGCACAATTACTTCCGGTAGGAGCCTCAATAGTAAGTTTATATTTCAATCTGGTTCGGCTTCCAGTTTCAGATCCATCAGGAGTTCTCGCGCCAAAAGCCACACCAGAAATTTCATCGTTCGGCTTCACCGTAAGTGTCTTTCCTTCTCCAAGCTTAACAACCACATCCGCACCTTCATCGGCAAATAGTCCTGCAATCTGTTCTTTCACTCTGTCATTTATAGTATCTACGCTGTCAGTAGCACCAGTAAAAATATTTCTCACAAGAACAAGTCCCATAATAAGCATAGCCATCGCGATAACAATTATTACAATAGTTCCGACGGAAAGCTCAAAAGCGCCTTTTTTGTTCACGGTGCACCCTGTAACTGCTGTATCTGATTCAAATAACCACCATATTTTATATATAAAACAATTGCAACAATTCCAAGAACTATGCCTATAGCATTTAATATAATTCCAGCCTTACCCCACTTTTCCTTAAATCTTTTATTTTGAACAATACTAAAAACTAATCCAACGGCGCCCAAAACAACTCCAACAGCAGATACAGAAAGGACACTTAAGATACCAAAAACAACCCCGACGATACCAAAACTATTATCTCTCATTTCCTCTTTTTTCATACTTCTATTTACACAATTTCTTTTATAAATGTTTTCAAATAGCAAGGTAACTAAAAATGAGAATTAGCGCATTCAACATATAAACTCCAGTACAAACTATACACCAATCTTTAAGTTTAAAATACAAAACGTAAGCCAAATACAAGCTTCCTAGAAAACTCAAAATCGCAAGGTAGAATATATAGTTAGCAAATCCAAAGAATCCAAGCACAATAAGAGTAAGATAGAAAATAATTCCCCAAACAGAATTGCTCACCCCAAAAGTTTTTCCATATTTACTTCCAAAAGCTTTACTACATGAAACATTATCACTTATATCGCAGACTGCATGATAATTTCTATTCTTAGATTTCTCACTAACATAAATCGAATATACTGAAAGCAATACACCAATTACAGAAAATATTATTATGGTTATCATTTTTCTCTTTACTAAATGGGTAGAGAGGGAATCGAACCCCCGACACCACGAGCTTCAGTCGTGTGCTCTCCCACTGAGCTACCTACCCATAACAAAACATGATTTAATTGACTTTTAAATGTTTTTGACGCAAGGTATAAAAACAGTTGTTTTCCAGAAATATAATGGATAGGGATGAATTGGTCTATGACTCAAATTCTAACAACGGAGTAATAATTCCAATAGATTCTACTGGGTTGGAGTGTATTATTCCAGAAGTGGGAATGATATTTACCGCAAGGGCTGAAGAACCCAACTCATTTGGAAATGATTTTCGCACACACCCTTTGCCTAACCATACTGGATATATAAAACCAAGAAGTTCTTTTTATGAAAGAGAGCCCGTTATAGAAGGGAAATATAGATTTTGTATAGTAGGAGGACCATTTACTCAGAATCGTCATAATTATTTCTACGTTATCATCTTTCGAGAACTACTCAGTGAGGGCTTTGAAAATGATGAGAATGGCCCAGACCTACTTTTACCAAATGATTTTGGAACCTTAAAAGATTTTGTAGAGGGTAGAAAATCAAAGCCTAAAATTTATTCTCCAACAATTCAAAATGACTTGGCTTGGCTTATGCAAACAACTAGGTGGAGAAATAATAAAAAAAGTAAGAGGAGATAAATTGAGTCGGGATTAGGCCAGATTCTGTTGAATTCCGTTTCCTTTTCAGGACGGACAATTCATGCTGACATCATACTATGCGTGCGGCTTTGGCACTTGCACCAGCGAAGGCGCCCGTTTCATCATATCCATCATTTCTCAGCTCCCTGCAAGGTTCATTGCTCAATGATAGCTGTGTCGTTTCTGTTGCGGAGCTCGACCTCACGGCCGTCTGTTTTTCAACAGCTCGCTTTTCATCTGCCGAAGCAAATGGGTGTCCGGACCTTCCTCAGAACAAAGATTCATTTCAATCTTCCCTAATTTAATAGGCTGTCCCGAAGTCAGCTTCCCGACTCATTAAAACAGGTAAAAATCAGTTTTTAAATGTAAGTATTTCAGCAAAGGAAATTTTATCAGATTAAGGATGTCTTTGATATGCAGATCTTAACATTAACTCGCTTGCAGTTCTTCCAAGACTTTTAAGCATTCCTGAATCCATGGAAAGTATTTCACTTCCATTTTCATCAACATGATAACTTATTCTAACTTCGCCTCTAAAATTAGTTAAGAATGATCTGACATTGCATCTTTCAGCAGGCACAATTTTCCCTCTATCAACTGCAAAATCCACATCAAAATCACCACTTGGCACAAATTCAGGACTACTTTCCAATTTTACACACGCATAAACCATATCCAATGGAGATACTACTGTTCTGTTTTGAGAATTCTCGCCTGTAGTAGAATACGTATGACAAAAACTTTCTCTACTCACCATAAAAAATTTAAATCATTTCAATATTTAAAGATTTATATCCTAAATGTTTATTAATCCAATTCTCCAAACAATGAAATGCCTAAAAAAGAGTTAAAAGAAGAAAAACATTTTCTGTTCAATTATGCTTCAATTATGCTTTTGGTAATCTTTCTCATAGTTCCACTTGCATTTTTCTTTCTTCTTTCACAAAGTGTTCCTGAAAAGCCATTTGGTTTAACACAAATTGCATTTTCTTTAGCTTTCTCAATGTTAGCAACCATATTCTTAATGTGGACAAAATCTCTTTCAAAAATAAATGACTATCTTGGAACAATTATAGGTCTTGCAGTACTCGGCGCTTTAGAATACGCGTTGTTCGTAAAATATAGCGGACCATACACATCAACTTTCGGAATAATTACTGCAATAATCGTACTTGTATTTTTAGGAATTGACTTTATAGTGGCATTGAGAAATAAAAATCAAGACCAAGATGATTATTACGACGAGAATCCAACAAAATAAAATTATTCGTCTTCAACTTTATATTCTACCCCAGTAGGAGAATCGCCAAATTTTAATCCTTCCGCAAGAAATCCTTGGCTTTCAAGCCAATGAATGAATTGCGGTAATTATTTCTACTAAAATAAATATAAAACAGGGAGAGCAAGTTGCTACTCCCTGAACAACATTTGTAGTGGTAGCTTTCTCTCGTAAATAAACTTTGTGGAGCGCGACAACGCGATTCGCGTGGAGATAAAAATGGAAACACAGGTTTTGATTAGCGAGAGCTATACAGAAAG
>DANJ01000021.1 GCA_002497285.1 Candidatus Pacearchaeota archaeon UBA92 | reverse complement strand
TGGAGCCCTGGGAAGTTTGCTTCCAGCCTCGGATTTAGTCAGGTTGAGAGAGCAATAGATTACGTGAGAAATCAGGATGTGCATCATGCATAGAAGCCTTGCCCTTTAGGGCAAGGAGTATCACCTACTTTAAAGTTGGTACCTAAAAGTTTAAATATAAGTCGTATTTATTTCAGATTATGAAACTGCAAAAACAACTGTCTAGAAAGGTTGGAGAAGTGGAATATGCTAAGTGGGTTTTAGTTATACCTCCAAATATCGTAGAAGAATTAAAATGGAAAGAAGGTCAAGAATTAGAAGCTGAAATTAAAGAAAATAGGCTGGTTGTAATGAAATCTTAATTTTTTTAATCAAAATCCCAGACGTTTACTTTACAGCTCACTAATTACCCTTTTATATGTGCCGTTCGTTCAGTGGTAGGATGGTAGCTTCCCAAGCTATTGATGCGGGTTCGATCCCCGCACGGCGCATTAATAAGTTTTATTAACGACATTTGTTTAATTTTTTGATGAGGGGTAAAAAAGAGGGTATTCTCGAAGATAGTAAGAAGGTTAAGCGTTTGAAAGAAAAGGCTATGAAGACGAGTATTGTTGAGGGTTCGACTGTTTCTGCTGGAATAAGTATGACTAGCTCTTTTATCACGCCCTTTGCATTGGCAATAGGCGCCAATAGTTTTCATATTGGACTCCTGAGCTCTCTTTCGGGTATAGCTGGTCCATTGGGACAGTTTAGGGGAAGCAAGCTTATGGAAAAGTATTCTAGGAAAAGTTTAGTTGTGATTTCTAAGTCTTTGTCTATTTTTATGTGGCTTACAATTATAGGGCTTGCATACTTATCATCTAGAGGACTTTTTGGAATCTATTTGCCCTATGTTTTGATTTTAATTTATTCTGTTTTGATAGAATTTGCATTGGGAATAGGATATGTAGCCTGGTTTTCTTGGATGGGCGATATTGTTCCACAAAATATAAGGGGGAAGTATTTCGCAAATAGAAACAGAATAACCGGATTTTTCGGACTTGTTTTTTTCTTGGGCTCTGCATTCTTACTTGATTTTTTCAAGACAAAAGGATATGTTCTTCTTGGTTTCAGTGTTTTGTTTTTCATAGGCACAGTTTTCAGGTTTTCTTCAAGACAGTTAATTACGAAGATACATAATCCGAGATTTAAGGAAAAAGATGGGTATTATTTCTCTTTTTTAGATTTTGTTAAAAGATATGATAATTATGGTAAGTTTGCTTTTTATCAGGCCGCTTTTTATTTTGCAGTTATGATTTCTTCTCCATTTTTTGCAGTTTATATGCTTAAGGATTTAGGATTTAGTTATACAACATTTACCTTTGTTGCAATAAGTTCAACTGTCTTTTATCTTATCTTTTCTTCTCTTGCAGGGAGATTTTCTGACAAGTATGGAAATGTTAAACTATTGTATATTTCGGCTGTTTTGTTTCCTTTAGTTCCCATGTTGTGGATATTTCTTAAAAATCCTATTGCTTTAATCTTTTTTCCAGGACTTATTTCAGGTGTAGCAAATGTAGCATTTGTTATAGGCGTTACTAATTTTACTTATGCATCAGTATCTCCGCAAAAACGAGGGCTCTGTCTTGCTTATACATCAATTCTTATCGGCATGGGTGTTCTTTTTGGAGGATTAATTGGAGGGATTTTAATTCAGTATTTACATATTACCTTTATGAAACCTATTTTATTTGCTTTTCTTCTTTCTTCTTTATTAATGATTATAGTTTCGTTTTTCTTTTTGCCTAAAATTGAAGAATGGGAAAAGATAGAGAAAATGAAAGGTTTTTGCATTGATTTGCACCATCCTCTCAGAACAGTAACTTCTGATTTTAAGTGGTTAAGAAATTTCGTATATCCTCGTAGTTAGTGATTTTTAAGTATTCATTCATAAAGTTTAAAAGCGAGTTAATATAGGATACATTATGTTTAAGAGAGAAAAATGCAAGAGATGTGAGAATGTGATTAAGGAGAGCTATAGCTTTTGTCCTGGTTGTGGGCTTGATTTAAGGAACCCTGAGAAGGATTTGAAGGAGTTTGGTATGTTGGGTAAGAATAATCTTGAAGGCTATCCTGCAGTAGGTGGGGGCAGTATGGGCTTCGGGGATAAAATGATTGAAAAGATGCTTAATGGCATTCTTAAAAATATTCCAGATATTATGAAGAGCTTTGAAAAGCAGATGGAAAATATGGATTCGGAAGTGGAGCAGATGCCAAATGGAATTAGGATTCAGTTTGGAGTTCCAAAAAAGCCTGTAAAAAAAGAATCTAAAAAGAAAGAAATTACACAGAATCAGCTAAATAAGATGGCGGGGAAGCCAAGGGTTGAGGCAAAATCTAATATAAGGAGATTAAGTGATAAGATTGTTTATGAGCTTAATGCATCTGGAATTGAAGATATAAATGATGTTTTTATTTCAAAGCTTGAAAATGGATATGAAGTTAAAGCTATTGGGAAGAATAAGGTTTATGTTAACACATTGCCTGTTAATCTGCCTTTGAGAGGTTATAAGATTGACAAGAAAAGTCTTGTTGTAGAATTTGGGACTCAGTAATCTTTCTTAAAAATAAGTGATCCCGCCAAGATTTGAACTTGGGACCTCTGCCTTATCAGAGCAGCGTTCTAACCGGGCTGAACTACGGGATCATTAAATGTTTGAGATTTTTTTGGTTTATAAAGTTGTCTCTAAGCTATAAAAAATAAAAAGAGTAAAAAAATAAAAATAAAATTTGTTTAAGCGTTAATCTTTCCGGCTACTGTACCTGTAGATGTTAATTCTAATTGACTTAATCCCTTTGTATATTTCAAGGTTAAGTCACCTGAAAAGGTACTTCCTGTCAACACACAGTCCGTCTTAAATATAAATGAACCTGCGGCTGCTATAGCCGGATCGGTGTGCTCAGTATCCATTCCGCAACCACCACCAATTCCAAATTCAGTTACTATGACATCTTCGCCACCATTATTCTTAATTTCAACATAAATAGTTGTTGCATTTATTGTCGCACCTGTAGCATAGAATGGCGGATTAACAACTGTTGCGTCAGGCGTATATTTACCAGGAGAGAAAACTCCAAAGTAAGCCAAAACTCCTATTGCAATGATTGCCGCTAGAATTGCCCAGCCATAAGTCATAAGAAACTCCATAGCTGCTTGTCCTTTTTTTTGCATTTTCACCTCCTTTTTGCCTTTTATTAAGTATAATCTAATATATTTATCTGGCTTTATAAATATTCTTGTTTATTAGCATGATGTGCGACCAAGAGACATATGTCACTAGGCAACCGAAAATTAGTTCGCAGGTGAAAACCTGTGAATCTAATGAAAAAAGAAGATGTCCGGAAAGAGTTCTTCAGGTTAAGGA
>DANJ01000030.1 GCA_002497285.1 Candidatus Pacearchaeota archaeon UBA92 | reverse complement strand
CCGAACAAATTATTTCGTAATTTTACGGGGCAAGGAAATAAAATTATATGGCATATATATTTCCAGAAAAAATATTTCCAAATGCATTAACTTATTATCTTCAATGTCCGTTCAAATTTAAGTGCCACAATGATAAAGAAATGAAAGCAGAATTCGTTGAGAAGCCGGAAAATTATATAGGCAAAGCAATACATTTAGTCCTTAAACATCTTTTTGATGTCACGCAAGTGCCGGCAGACAAAAGACGAGGACAAGATATAGGTCAGTTAGTAAGATACTTCTGGGCAAGAATGCCGAAAGATAGGTATAGTAGAGATTATTGGAGCAGTGAGGACAGAAGACAATTATTTGGCTCTGAAGGACAAGAAAAATCGTTTGGGGTACAAACTATTGCTATTTTAAACAATTATATTGCAAGTGCAGATTTATCGGCAACTCCATTATTTTTGGAAGATTGGATGGATTGTCAGGTAGACGAATTTACAATATCGGGCCGGATAGACAGAATTGATCAAGATTCAGACTCTTCAATTTCGGTATGGGATTATAAAACTGGCAAACTGCCTTTTCACGATAACGTAGAAAAAATGATGGAAGAAGATCTTCAGGTTCCTATTTATGCTATCATAGCTTCTAAACGCAATCCTTTCGCAGAACAAATTAGGGCTGGTTTAATCTATGTTAAGTATTCAAAAATTTTTAATATAGTTTGGACAAAAGATGAATTGACAGGAGTTGAAAATAGGATAGTTGCTATTATAAACAAGGCTAAAAACGATAACGATCTTTTACCTCGTATTAATAATCTTTGCCCTTGGTGTGAATATAGGGCGGTATGTCCAGAAAGAGATAAAATTGAAGGGAGAGGTAAGAAAGTTGATGAAGTAAGTTGGTAAAATAAAGTTATGACGCAAGCAGAGGCGTTAGATATATTGAAACTTGGCAACAATGTATTTTTGACGGGTTCGCCGGGGAGCGGGAAAACTTTTTTATTAAATAAATATATTGATTATTTGAAAAGGAAACAGAAAGGGGTGGCGGTAACCGCTTCTACTGGAATTGCTGCCACTCATATGCAGGGAATTACTATTCATTCTTGGTCAGGGTTGGGGCTTAAAGAAAAATTAACTGAGCAGGACCTAAAGAAACTTTTGAGAAAATCCTATCTTAGGAAAAGATTTAAAAATACCGGTGTGCTGATTATTGATGAAATATCAATGTTGCATGCCTTCCAGTTTGACTTAATAAATCAGATTTGCCAAGCATTTAAGTCCGACCCCAAACCCTTTGGAGGTATGCAGATTGTTTGCTCGGGTGATTTATTCCAGCTTCCTCCTGTGCAGAAGGGCGGAGAGGCCAGATTTATTACTGAATCAGAAGTATGGAAGAGTATGGATATGAAAATTTGTTATCTTGAAGAGCAACATCGTCAAGAGGACGGCGAATTACTCAGTTTACTTAATCATATCCGGAACAATGAGGTTGAGGAAGCACGGAAGTTATTACTCAACAGCAAGTGCGAGAAAAACATATTCTCTATTACCCCAACGAAACTCTACACACACAATATTGATGTCGATGCTATCAATCACTTTGAGTTAAACAAAATAGAAGCTAAAGAGTTTGTGTATTCTATGCAGGCAGACGGCAATAAAGATATTGTGGCAGTGCTTAAGAAAGGATGCTTAGCACCTGAAAGATTGGTGGTAAAACAAGGCGCTAAAGTGATGTTTGTAAAAAATAATTTTGATAGAGGATATGTAAACGGTACTCTTGGAAAAATTATTGGGTTTGACGAAGAGAACCTGCCTATAGTAGAAACCTTAAGGGGTAAACATATTGTGGCTACGCCCGCAAGCTGGACTGTTGAAGAGGATGGGGTAGTGAAAGCCGAGATTAATCAAATTCCTCTTCGGCTTGCTTGGGCAATAACTGTTCACAAAAGCCAGGGAATGAATCTCGAGACTGCTGAAATCGATCTTTCCAAGTCGTTCGTTGAGGGAATGGGGTATGTCGCCCTTTCTCGATTGCGTTCGCTCGCTGGACTAAAACTTATGGGAATAAATGACTTAGCCTTTTTAATAAAAGGAGAAGTTTGGGAATTAGATAAAAGCTTGAAACAAATGTCGCGAAAAGCAACTGAAGAGATAAGAAAAATGAAAATCTGGCAGAAAAAGAAAAAGCAGGACCAGTTTTTATATTCCTTGCCACGAGCAAGAGAGAGCGGCGAATTAAAAAATCATATTCGAGAAGTTAAGTCCACTAAACGGGGACCAACCTATAATGTTGAGGAAATCAGGAAAAAATATCCCAAAGCCTATAAAAAATGGGGCCAAGAAGACGAGACGATTTTTAAAGAAGAGTACTCAAGGTTTATTAAAAAGGCAGCAGAAATTTTAGAAAGGAAACCAGGTGCCATTCGGTCTCGTTTGAGAAAACTATTTAAAAAGGAATCAATATAGAAAAATAGAAACGTTTTTAAATTTCTAAATAGTTTTTAGCCAAAGTCAAACAATCAATTTTAGACAAAGCATTTACCCCGGTAGTAGAGCGAAGCTCACTACGGGGCAAGAAGGAGAATTACTGAAATAAATTTATGTATAAATTATTTTTAGACGAGTCGGGTGATCATAATTTAAAAGTCATAGATCCAAACCATCCAGTTTTTGCTTTGGCGGGATGCATTTTTGAAGAAAATTATTACAGTAAAGAGGCTATTAAGAAAGTAAACGAATTGAAAATTAAATATTTTAACTCAACCGAAGCAATTCTTCATTCCAGAGATATTAGAAAGCAGGAAACAAAGCCATTTTTGGTTTTAAGAAATAAAGAGAAAAGAGAAGAATTTTATGAAGATTTAAATAAGTTATTTAAAGAGTTATATTTTACTATCCTCGCTTCCGTCATTGATAAAAATAGACTAAAGGAACAATATGGAAAACATTCTGATAATCCTTACTATTTATCTTTAGGGTTTATAATGGAAAGGTACGCAATTTATTTAAGAGAGAAAGGAGAGATGGGTGTAATGGTGATTGAGTCAAGAAATAAAGCCGATGATGATTTACTATATCTTGCTTTTTCAAAAATTATGTTACAGGGAACTGGTTTTATGAGAGCTGATGAATTTCAGAAAAGAATCAAAGATTTAACTTTTATACCTAAAAAAGAAAATGAAATTGGAACGCAACTGGCAGATTTAGCGGCTTATCCAATCGCTACTCATATTTTACCGAATAGAGATAAAAGAGCTTTTGGGGTACTCAAATCAAAAATTCGGTCCAAAAAAGGTGAAATTTATGGTTATGGTCTTAAAATATTTCCATAAAACACAAAAGGGTGCGGGTAACCCGCCCCCTTTTGGTGGTCCGGGAACGCCCGGCCCATCTGCCGTCATATTAGCACAAAAACCCTTGTCAAGGCAATAGGCTGTGGATAACTTTTATGCAATTAAAAATTTATCAAGAAAAGGCAAAAGAATTATTACCTCAGTAGTAGAACCTTTAGTTCACTACGGGGCAAGAAGGAGAATTAATAAAATAGTTTAACCATATGCAAACTGAACCAGAATTTTCAAAAGAGGTCTTAAGTTTCTTCTTAGAGAAAATAAAAAATAGTGAATTCGCTGAGAGTATAAAAGTTGAAGAACGAGTTTACATTCTGAAGGACTTTACTTTCTGTAGAGATAAAAGAGGGAAGTGGCAGCTTATAACCGGCACTCAACAGCAAGACATCGTCTTTTATTCAGAATATGTATCTAAAGAGGAATTTGTTAAAGGTATTATTAAAATTTCGGGCGCAGGCATGAGAGATAAAGTAGTAATACCATTAGCGATCTGTGAGTTGAAAGTTCCTCAAAGCATGAATACCCATCAACTTATTACCTACAGCAGTATTGCCAGTTATATTAAAGAAATCTTTCCAAGTTGCGCCTTTTACTTTCTATTAAGTTCTAATATAAAAAGAAAACTGATGCCAGAGACTGTTTTAAGGCAGGGAAAAATCTTTGATAGAATTTTTCTTAATTGGGATAAAGATAAAAATACAATCTGGGGAGATCTAAAAACTCACTTCGCATATCTTAAACGAATAGGAAATATAAAATAGCAGAAGAAAGAAAAGTGGAAAATAGTGTCAATTCTGATTTTTAACAAAAAGTCGAACCCTCCTTCGTTAAAACTTCGGACGGGCAGGAAATTAATTGAG
>DANJ01000038.1 GCA_002497285.1 Candidatus Pacearchaeota archaeon UBA92 | reverse complement strand
TGGAGCCCTGGGAAGTTTGCTTCCAGCCTCGGATTTAGTCAGGTTGAGAGAGCAATAGATTACGTGAGAAATCAGGATGTGCATCATGCATAGAAGCCTTGCCCTTTAGGGCAAGGAGTATCACCTAATCCTGAATTAGTAAGGAAAAGGTTCGAAGAACTCTATCCTCAATCTCCTAAGATCTACTCTTCTCTTAATGTAAAGAAGAAAATCTATGCCCCGGATTATTTTAAACAATGCTTCGATTTTATAGATTTTATTTCGAATAATGTAAGCTTAGAATATTAACCCAATAGGGCAAGAGATAGATAAGAATGCCTGAACAATAACATTTAAATTATACATTTCTTTAATATAGGCATGGTTGGGAAGAGAGGGGTGATATTTGGATTTGTTTTGGCCTTTGCAATTGCATATATTGGATTTGCGTCTGCAGTCGGCGTCAGCGTGACCGAGATAAACTCCACTCTTGCAAGAGTCAGCATCTCGAATGCTGTAGACCTTTATTCTTATGAAGTGAATTTTGATTATGACGGGACAATAAACGGCGTATCATTTTATGATTTTCTCGCTAGTGATGGAGCGAGTACTACGAAAGGGTCAAGCACAAGAAGCGGTATTTTAAGTGCCTATGAATCCCGGCTGGATAACAATCAACAGGGCATAGACGGTAGTGGAAACTTGTTCAATGTCACACATTCAGGAGATTTGGAGTTGAGGTTTGCTTTATTCATCGATACGGATGGAGGGGAGGAATATGTTTATTATAATGGCTCTGATGGAGGAGGCTCTGAAGGCGGCGGAGGGTCTGGCGGAGGTGGAGGCGGTGGTTCTGGAACTGCATTTAGTGTTGATAAAACTAAAATAGATGTCAATTTGAAACAGGGAGATACAAAGACAGAAACATTTACTATAACAAATGATGGTAAGAAGGATTTACCATTTAAAATTAGTACTGAAGAATTAAACGGTTATTTAATTTTTGATGAAACTTCTTTTGTTGTGCTTGCAGGACAAAGTAAGACTGTAAATATGGATTTTTTCACTTCTGAAAATGAGGGGCCTAACGTTTATACTGGAAGAATAAACATAGAATCAGGAAGCATAAAAAGTGTGATTAATGTTATTCTTGAAATAATTGAAAGATATCCTCTTTTTGATATAAGTGCAATCCTTGACAAAGATCAATTTCTCATAGCAGATGAGATTAATGCAAAGATTAAAATGGTAAATATAGGTGATTTTGATAAAGTAGATGTGACTTTGAAGTATTCTATTAAAAATTTTGAAGATTATGAATTAAGACTCGGAGAAGAGACTGTAGGTGTTGGAAGAGAATTAGAAATTGAAAGGAAATTTAATCTTCCAGATTCATTCTCTCAAGGAGAATATGTATTTATTGTCAAACTTATAGATCATGATGGAAAGATTGCTACGGGCGTTTATCCTTTTACAATAACTGGAGGTGCTTATTCGCCTTCGTTTTTTAAAAACAATCTTATTTATTTCGCAGTTGTAGGAGTTATAATCTTTTTAATTATAGTTGTTTCAGTTATATTTATTAGAAGAAAAAATAGACTATAGAGAGAATTAATTAAATTATATTTGAATTATAAATTAAGTTATCTTTTATCCGGTATATATCGGTCCCGTTGCTAATCCTGCTTTTGCTGGTTTAAGGTAATGTTCTTCTATTTTTTTGTATCTTTGTGCAGTGCTGTCCGATACCGATGGCTTGACTCTCTTCAGTGCTTCTTCAAAGTCCTCCATTAAAACAGATTTTGCATTTATATCTCTTCTTAATGCTATCATCGCAGCTTCTCTGCAAAGATTTTCTATGTCTGCTCCTACGAAGCCTTCTGTCTTTATAGATAAGTGATATATTAGCTTATCTTTATCAGATAAACTGTTGAAATCCACTTTTTTCTCTTTGATTTTCTTTATTTGGTCTTCTGATATTGCTTCATCACCAGTCATCTTTGAAAGGATATTAGATACACTTATTTTTTCATCTTTGAATTTTTTATTCAAGTTATTAATTTCTTCTTTTGTCAATGAAATAGGAGTATTTTTGGTATGTATGTTTAAAATTTTCTTTCTTGAATCTTTGTCCGGTAAATCTACTAAAAGTATTCTATCGAATCTTCCTGGCCTTAATAGTGCGGAGTCTAACATGTCTGGACGATTAGTTGCCGCAATTACTACAATGCTTTTCAAGTCTTCAATTCCATCCATTTCTGCTAGCAATTGATTTAATACTCTCTCTGTAACCTTTGTTCCTGCTTCTAATCCCCTTTTTCCTGCAAGTGCGTCTATCTCATCAAAGAAGACCACACAAGGGGCTACTTGTCTTGCTCTTTCGAAGACCTTTCTTACTCCTTCTTCTGACTTTCCAACCCACATAGATAATAGAGATGGACCTTTAACTTGAATAAAATTAGATTCCGATTCTTTTGCTACTGCCTTGGCTAAAAGAGTTTTACCTGTTCCCGGAGGACCATATAATAATATTCCTTTTGGAGGTTTTATTCCAAGTCGTTCAAAAGCTTCTGGATTCTTAATAGGCCACTCAATGGCTTCTTGTAAGTCTTGTTTTATTTTTTCTAATCCGCCAATGTCTGCCCAACTGATGTTAGGAGTCTCTACTAACACTTCACGCATTGCCGATGGGCGAACAACTTTCAAAGATTCCTCAAAATCTTCTTGTCCGATGACCATTTTTTCTAAAATTTCTTTTGGAATTTTTTTATCTTCTTCCATCTTTATTTCAGGCAATAATTTTCTAAGAACGTTCATTGCAGCTTCTTTTGCTAAAGATGCTAAGTCCGCGCCCACAAACCCGTGAGTTTTTCTAGCCAATTCATCAAGATTTACATTCTTTTTCAAGGGCATGTTTCTTGTATGTATTTTAAGAACATTTAATCTTCCAGCTTTATCTGGGACTGAGATTTCTAATTCTCTGTCGAATCTTCCTGGTCTTCTTAAGGCAGGATCTAAAGAGTTAATACGATTGGTTGCACCTATGACAATTACTCTTCCTCTTGATTGCAAACCATCCATCATTGTTAATAACTGAGAAACTACACGTCTTTCAACTTCTCCCTGAACATCTTCTCTTTTTGGAGCTATTGCGTCTATTTCATCTATAAAAATAATAGATGGAGCACTTTTTTCGGCTTCTTCGAATATTTCTCTGACTTTTTTTTCTGATTCTCCGTAGAATTTGCTCATGATTTCAGGACCGTTTAGTAAGATAAAGTTTGCTTCTGACTCGCTTGCGACTGCCTTGGCTAAAAGAGTTTTACCTGTTCCCGGAGGACCATATAGAAGAACTCCTTTTGGTGGCTCGATGCCAAGGCGGTCGAAAACTTCAGGGTGTTTTAAGGGTAGTTCTACCATTTCTCTTATTTTCTTTATTTCTTCGGATAATCCGCCTATATCTTCATATGTGACTTCTGGAAAGGAATCTTCGGAAATATCTACTGCTTTTGAATTTAGATGAACTTCAGTGTCTTCTGTAACCATAACTATCTGATTTGGGTTTGTTGAAACTACTAAGAATCTAATTTGCTGAAATCCTGAGAATTTGAAATTTCCAAAAAGCTCATTTAGGTCTCCGAAAATATCAGGCATGTCTTCAGACATTAAATCGTGTCTTCTTCTTGCGCCTCCAAGAGAAATGATGTCTCCCTTTCCAACTGCTCTTCCTAACAAACCATTTTTTAGTGTTTCAGGATCTGCCTGAATCATCATACCTTGTTGAGCTGGAGCAATGGAGATTTTCTTTGCTGGCTTGATTTTTGCTTTTGTGATAGTTACTTGTTCACCTATGCTTGTTTTTGCATTTCTTCTTATCAATCCATCAATTCTGATTATCCCTTCTCCGACATCTGCAGGATAGGAACGATCTATAATTGCAACCGTTTCCCTTTCTCCATTTATAGAAATTATATCTCCCCTTCGTAACCCTAATGCTTGCATTATCTCTGTATCAATACGAGCTATACCTTTATAGGCATCTTCCTGAAGAGATTCCATAACCTTCAATTTTACTTGTTCTATCATTTTATCCATTTTATTCTTCTCCAAACCTCAAACTTATTCTGTGCATGTCATCAAAGCATAGTCTTACCATATCATCTATAATTTTTTCTTGCTGTTGTATAAAGTCAACAATCTCTTTCGGAATGCTGACGGCGTGGCTGTTTCCGACAACTCGAAGTTTAACATTATAAGTCTTTCCTTTTAATGAATTAAATTGCTTGTACTTTTCTATATCTCCTGGATGGAATATTATTTCCCTGCATTCAGGACATTGTACTGTCCTTAGGGCTGCACCTGGTTTTTCAACTATCTTATTAATCATTGGCTCATTGCATTGTTTGCATAAAATCGTTGCGTCAAATATGTCTCTCATCTTTTCAGTGTATACCTATAATGTATACTTGAAGTATTTAAATATTTCGGTTTTTGGTGAATATCTTAGTAATCTCCTTCCTAATCTTTAAATAACCTAAAACCTAATTCTTGGAATGAAAAAGATTGCGGAATCTTCGAAGAAATTTTGGAAATTTCTGAATGAGGATAGCTGGCAGAGTTGGCTTGTCTCTCTTGTATTTGCATTTGTCATCATTAAATTTATTTTCTTTCCTGCAATGAGTCTCGTTACTGGAAGCCCCTTGCCTTTGGTAGTTGTTGAATCGTGTTCAATGTACCACTCGAATAGCTTCGATAAATGGTATGAACAGAATGGATTATGGTATGAAAATAAAAAAATAAATGAGGATAGTTTTACGGAGTTCCCTTTTAAGAACGGATTGAATAAAGGAGATATTATTCTTGTCTATAATCGGGGAAATTTTAAAGTTGGAGATATTATAATTTTCAGTTCGGATTTTGCTCATCCTTTAATTCATAGGGTTGTAGAGAAAGGTAATAAAATAGGGACAAAAGGAGATAATAATTTTGATCAACTCGAAGCTGAGAAAAACATAAATTCTGAGGATGTGCTTGGCAGGGCAATTGTTAGAATTCCTGGACTTGGATGGATTAAACTTATCTTTTTTGAAGGCTCGAGGCCCGAAGGACAGAGAGGATTCTGTAAGTAATTAGATAGAAACATTAATAAACTTTATATGCTGTGGTTAGGAATTCTTAAAATATGGAATTTTGTCCTAAATGTGGTAGTGTAATATTGGTTACTGATGGTAAGGCACGGTGTGCTAAATGCAATTATAAGCCAAAAGGTGTTTTTAAGGTCCAATCTTCTAAAGATATTAAGAAATCTGAGGGTGTTTTAGTCATAGATGAGAAAAAACTTAACACTTATCCCATAGTGGATATGTCTTGTTTAAAGTGTAAGGAGAAGAAAGCATATTTCTGGATATTGCAAACTAGGTCTGCAGATGAACCTGAGACTAAATTTTACAGGTGTGTTAAGTGTGAACATACTTGGAGAGAGTATAGGTAGCTACAACTTTTCTTAGAAAGAAAAGTTCTAGGAGTCAAAAGAACTATAAGAGTAGTTAAGGGCTCGTGCCAAACTTTAAAAACGATTTGATTTTAATCTATAGCATGGCTCCGTAGCTCAGTCTGGCCAGAGCACTGGACTCTTACAACAGAGCAAGCTTGGTTGCTGGAAAAAGGCAACAGCTTAAAACCTTTGTTGAAGTAATCCAGGTGTCGTGGGTTCAAATCCCATCGGGGCCATTTTTGCCATTCCAGAAGGTTGAAATACTTGCACTCCTTTTTATCGGAATGAAGAGGAAGGCGCTTTATAGCAGAAATAATCTTTATTTTATAGCAGGTGTTTTCTTTCTTATTCTCGAGGCGATAGTAATCTTTGTTAACTTAGATGCAGGCAGACCAATGGTGTTATTTTGGTTTTGTAATCATATACCTCTATTTCTAAGCTTTGCTTTCTTTAGCAGAAATACCGCGCTTGTTAAGGCATTTATTTCTGTTGGGCTAATAGCGCAGGCATTATGGACTATTGATTTCATAGGAAAAGTATTTTTTGATACTTTTGTATTTGGTTATTCGAAATACGTATTTGGAATCCAAGGATTTGAGTTATTTGTTCCAATTATTATTCACATGTTTTCAATAGCAATAGCTTTTTTAGCAACTTTAAGGGAAAAGACTGATAAGAGGGTTTTGTTATACGCCTTTGTTTATCTTGTTGTTCTTCAGGCAATCACTCTTGCAATCACATTACCCGAGGATAATATTAACTGTGTGCAGAAAATATGCGGGTTTGAAAGTATAAATCTTCCCCACTATTCTTTTATTTGGTCGATTCTTGTTTTTCTAATTTTAGTTTTACCTGCTTATTTGTTGCAAGTTTTGATATATAACAAGCTTTATAAAAAATCTAATGCGAGGTAGTATATGAGATTCAATCCAAGATTAAAACAAGACGTTGGGAAGTTTTTAGATTATACGATTATTGTAGAGGGAAAAAAGGATGTTATTGCTTTGAGCAAATTAGGTTTTGAAAAAGTTTATGCGATTCATGTTACTGGAGTTCCGATAAGAGAGAGACTTGAACAAATATTAGAAGAGGTTGGAAGAAAGGAAAAGGTATGCATACTTACAGACTTTGACAAAAAAGGAAAGAAATTGTATTTGTTTATTAAAGAAATTTGTCAGGAGCTTGGGTTTAGGTTGGATTCTACCCTTAGAGGACTATTGATTAAGGCACAAATTTCACACATAGAGGGATTGGATACTTTTATGGGAAAGATTGACGTGATTTGAATTAATCAAAACCTATAAATATTCATTTTAGTATTTCTTTGGATGGAAGTGGTGCTGAGTTTAATTTTATTGATTTTTATTTGTGCACTTTTTGTTTTCATTGCTAAAAAGATAAAAATTCCAGCAGTTGTCGCTTTAATTTTAGCAGGATTTTTTGTTTCATTACCTTATTTTAGAAATATTCTTATTGGATCAAATTCTGACTTTATTTTTACTTTGGGCGATGTTGGGCTAATTTCTTTGATGTTTCTTGCAGGATTAGAGGTTTCATGGAAGGAGCTGTATAAGGAAAAGAAGGATGCATTTTATATTGCGATTATAACTTCAGTTGTTTCTTTCATAATTGGGTTTCTTGCTTTCTTTCTATTGGGTTTCTCCTTGATAGTTTCTCTAGTTATTGGAATTGCTATGAGTGTTACCGCTGAAGCTACAAGGGCTAAGGTGCTATTGGATTTGAAAGTTCTAAAGACGAGAGTCGGCTCTGCATTAATGGGTGTCGGAATTATTGATGATTTGTTTGGGCTCGGTTTGTTTTTGATTCTTGTTTTAATTTTAAAAACTAGCTTTTTGAGAAATGATTTGATGATTGTTGGAGCCATTGTAGCCTTTTTCATAGGAATAATTACAAGTCATTTTTTTGCAAGGAATCACAGTCTAATTGACAGACTTGAAAAGGCACTTGTTTGGATAGTTATACCTTTCTTTTTTATTTCTATAGGGTTAAATTTTGATTTTAGTTTGTTTGTTTTAAATCCATTGCTTTTGATAGGGATGTTGGTTCTTGGTTTCTCTGTTAAGTTTATAGGCGTTTTTGCTTCAAGACGTTTTGTGAGTTTTAGTAAGAAGCAGCTTTTGCTGATTTCATGGGCTATGAATAGTAGAGGAGCGATAGAACTTGCTTTGGCCCTGATTGCCTTTAAAGCGCTTTTGATTCCGAAGGATATCTATTCAAGTATAATTGTAATGGCTTTAGTTACTACAGCTGTTTTTCCATTCATAATAACTCATATGATAAAGAAAGATAAAAGGATTATGAACTAACCAATTAATCTTTTGATTTCTTCGATGTTATTTGCAACATCTGTGCCTTTCTTTGTTAATTTGATAAGTTTAATACGGCCTTTCTTTTCAAATACAACAAGATCTAATCTTTCCAGTGTTTGTAGAATTTTAACTGCGTGGCTATAAGTACAATCAACTTCTTTTGCTAATATGCTTCCATATCTAGCCCTGCTTAGTTTTTTCAATGCAACAAGCATCAATGCGGGTTTCCTGCGGAAGAATACGTCAAAGTTGTCTTTCATTTTGTATTATATGGTTTGTAACCTATATATCTGAATCAGTATATTGCTTTTAAATCTTTCTGCCAGAATGTTATCTAAGAGAGTAGTTAATTTACTTCGTGTCTAAATGTGATTATTAACTCTCAAGAGGTAAAGATTATAAGTGGATAGATATTGTTTTTTTATGGTTAGAGATAAAAAAGGAAGTTTGACTGATTATCTGAAAGATGTAGGCAGTTATTCCTTACTGACTAGAGAGCAGGAAATTGAGTTAGGAACTAGGTCATTTTATCATGGAGATAGAGTAGCGAGAGATACTCTTGTCGAGTCTAATCTAGGGTTTGTTGTTCACATTTCTAAACAATATCAAGGAAGAGGAGTTAATTTGGCTGATCTTGTTCAAGGTGGTAACTTTGGACTAATTAGGGCCGCAGAAAATTATGATCCAAATAAAGGAACTCGATTTACAACCTATGCAATTAAATGGATTAAATTAGGAGTCAGAAAGGTTATTGCAGACAATGGGATGAATCAGATAAGGACACCTACAGATGTTTTTATTTTAATACCTAAGGTAAAAAAATATCTTGTCCAATGTGAAGAAATGGAAGTTCAGCCAACTAGAGAAGGTTTATGTGAATATGTAGAAATGAATAGGCCCGTTGGAAATCTTGAACGCAAACCATTCAGTATTTCTGAGAAAAAATATAACCATCTTATTAATTTTATTGGAAAGTATAGGTTGAATGTGGATAGGCTTTTCGAAGCAGATGGAAATAAAAACACTTTCGAAGACGTTCGTGTAAGAGACCCTGTGGATATTGCAGGGAAAAATGAGGCTCTTGAAATTTTGGAGAAAATTTTACATGGTCAGTTTCGTTCAAAATATCATGTTTTGACAGATATTGAAATTGCTGTTTTAGAACAAAGATTTGCAGAGGATGTAATGACTTATGACGAGATTGGAAGAGATTTGGGCTTAACAAAAGAAAGGGTAAGACAGATAGAAATTCAAGCAAGAGAAAGAATAAAATCTTTTCTTGAGCATTCTTCTGGAAGGGTTTATAACTAATATTGATTTTTACTTTTTATGAAAAAACTTAGAATACTTGCGGCTGCTGATTTGCATGGGGATAGTAAGCTTACGAAAAGGTTAGCGAAAAGAGCAGAGGATGAGAATGTTGATTTAGTCGTTTTATGCGGGGATTTGACTGGATTTACAGATTCAAAAGGACTGATAAAACCCTTTAAGGATAAAGGGCAGAAGGTTTTGATTCTTCCTGGAAATTGGGATTCGTTTGCAACAGTTGATTTTCTTGCACAGATTTATGGAGTAAGAAATATACATGGATATTCTGCACAATATGAAGGCGTTGGATTTTTTGGGGCAGGTGGAGCTACAAATATTGGACCGAGGTCAACTGTTTCTGAAAAAGAAATTATGGAAACTCTAGATAAGGCCCATAAAGGTTTGAAAGGAATTGAAAGAAAAGTTATGTTGACACATATGCATCCCGCTGGAAGCAAGTCAGAATTCTCGGGGATTGAAGGAAGTGAAGCGATAAGAAGAGCAATTAAAAAATTTAAGCCTGACTTTTTATTACATGGGCACATACATGAAGCTTCAGGGATGGAAGAAACTATCTACGGAACGAGAGTTATTAATGTTGGAAAGAAAGGGACAATTCTTGAAATTTGATTATTTTTTTATTCCTATATACCAGCCTTTATGGGTTTGATTTCCGAACCAGATTTTTTTAAAATATTTAACTGAAAATTTATGTCCAGGGCCATAGCCGGGATCTGTAAGATTTATTTTTCCATTTTCTATAGATTTGATTACCGCATAATGGCCGTCTCCTTTCTTTTTTAGATAATAGCAGATTATTATTTTGTATCCATCCTTTATTGCTTCTTTCAATTCTTTTATCGTGCTATCTTTCCTTCCGATTAAGTAAGTCAATTTGTATTTTTCTGCTATCGATGGAAATTGTCTGTGGTCTGTTCCATGTTTTTTGTTTGTCTTCATTAATTTTGCTAAAGACTTTTCTGATTTTTTTATTTTACAATGAGCAAGAACCATTTTCATGACGGCAGGACCACAAGTCCATTCGTATTCTTGTTTAAAATGAGGAACATCCATTTTATATCGACGTATTTCAAACTTTTAAACCTTCATCTTTTTTTATATATTAAAAAATTTTCAGTTGTCTTATAAATAGTCTAAATAATTCTTTGCGGTTTTATTAAGGTGAGGCGCGAAGCGCCGAACACGCGCGGCACTTGGGTTTTTTCCTTCGGAAAAGGGCGGTTAATTACTCCAGATAAAAGAACTTTCAGCACCAAATTTTTAGAAATCTTTAAAACACAGAGCAAACTAATAGATTAATGGATGTAATTATTTTTGAGGTAAATGATAAAACAGGCAGAAAAATCAGGCTTACAAAAAGAGCTTGGACACATATAAGAGAAGAGCACCCTGAAATTGTAGACCCAGAGGAAATAGCAAAAGTGCTTAAAATGCCCAATAAAATTCTGTCAAGCGACAGGGATGATTCTGTTGGATGGTATTTCTTATACAAAAAAGAGAGAAAGGAATACCTAAAAGTCTCCGCAAAATACTTAAACGGCGAAGGGTTTATAATAACGGCACATCATACGACTAAGTTACAATGAACCAAAAAATGCACTTATATTATGACAAAGAAGGAGACTATTTGGAAATACGATTCGGAGAACCAACAGAATCAACCTATGAAAAAATTGGGCCAGACACTTTTGTGAGACTTGACAGAAAAACGAAGGAAATTAAAGGATATGCAGTCTACAATGTAGAAAAGAGTTCTGGTGCTTCCATAGATATTCAAATTCCAGCCAAGCTCATAAAAACCCTTAAAAATATCAAAAATAATTAGTTTGTTCTGTTAATCTGCGCTGAAAGTTAGGCCAAATATCGTCTTTTGACTAACAAAAGCAATTTGGAAAATTGAGATATTTATCTTTTATTGGATATTAACCGTGCTGATAGGGCAAGAGCTGGCTACAAAAGCCCTCTTGTGTTTTCCTGCGTTCGAAATCCGTCCCCGAGCGGTATTTTTGTAAAAAATTGCGTTTAAGCTGATTAAGCGATCGATTCTTACCGATGAATATCACCAATCATAGCCTCATTAAATCTATCGTATGCCATGGGATGGCTAATAATAACGGCGTCATATTTTTTGCCTTCTTCTTCTAACAATTTACTTTCTGGCATGTAAACATCACTAAAATCTTGGAAATCGATTTTAGTATCAGGACTAATTGTTTCGATATTCTTAATCCTTCCGCAAGAAATCCTTGGCTTTCAAGCCAATGAATGAATTGCGGTAATTATTTCTACTAAAATAAATATAAAACAGGGAGAGCAAGTTGTTGCTCCCTGAACAACATTTGTAGTGGTAGCTTTCTCACGTAAATAAACTTTGCGGAGCACGACAACGCGCTTCGCGTGGAGATAAAAATGGAAACACAGGTT
>DANJ01000011.1 GCA_002497285.1 Candidatus Pacearchaeota archaeon UBA92 | reverse complement strand
ACATATGTCTCTTGGTCGCACACGGTTTGCTTATTCTTTCAAAAGAACTGCATTAACTTGCCCTTCTCTGCTTGGGCGGTTTGTTATTTTTGCTTTTCCTAAGGAGGTGTCAATTATTACGCCTTTCATTAATCTGTTTTGTCTTGCCAAGAATCTATTTTGAGGAGTTTCAAGAACATTTTTTATTCTTGCTTTTTGCATCTTTCCACTTATCGTTATGTTTACAGTATCTGCTTTAAGCATGACTGTCTTTTTATGTCCGCCTCTAGAACTCAAACTTTTCTTTTTTGTTTCTCCGAGTATGACTTTATTTTCTTGTCTTTTCTTCTCGTGAAGTTTTTTCTTTCTATTTGAATGATATTTTCCGCCAGTTATTTTTCTTCCTTTGTTCATGCGTTTATTCTGTATAAGAGGGTTTTAAAGGTTTTGGTTTGGAGTTTGCCGAAAATAAAGATATTTCCTAAGCCTTCGCTATTTTTACAATAAGCTGATGGAAGGTATTACACTCGGCTTTAGGATGGAAATATCTAATTTTCAAATTGGCAACGTAGCAAGCTTTGGATATTAAACCCAATTTGAAAATAATCAAAATGTTTATAAAGCATAGAAATGAATTGCAGTCATGGTTAACGGAATTGAACGACCTTTAGATCTTTTGAATGTTTCAAAAGGCAAAGAAGTGCTTGTACAACTGAAGAACGATAAACAGTTTGTGGGTACTTTAATGGCTTTCGACATTCACATAAACATTGTATTGGATAATACAAAAGAAATGCAAAATGGAGAAGTCAAGAAAAGTCTGGGTTTGGCATTCTTGAGAGGAGATACAATAATTTTTATTTCACCTGCTTCTACAAGTTTGAAAGAATAAATCTTTAAGTCTTTTATATGGAATTAAATAAATCTATTTAGTTTTACTGACTTATTTTGTCAAGATCGTTAGGAAGAATTGTCGATTTGAAAATCTCTCTTGCTTCTTTTAACAATAGTTCAGGATTTTTACTATATCTTTGAGATATATGGGTTAGGATTAGTTTTTTCACTTTTGCTTTTTTAGCTATGGTTGCTGCCTGTTTTGCAGTAAGATGTTTGTATTCCTTTGCTAATTTTTCTCCGTTTGGCGAATTTGCAAGAAAAGATGCTTCGGAAATTAAAATATCTGAGTTTTTTGCCAGAGATATTGCTTTGTTAGAGAATGAAGTATCAAGAATGATTGTTATTTTCTTTCCTTTTTCTAAATAGGATACTTGAGAAGACTTTATCTTTTTTTTATTAAAGATTATATCTTTTCCTTCTTGGAGTTTTTTCAATAAAGGAGAGTTTGGAATCTTTAATTTTTTTAGCTTTTCTTTGTAAAGTCTTCTTTTATCTTTTAGTATTATTGAATAGGCATTTGTTATTATTCCATGAGGCATTTGTTCTGCATGTATCTGAAAATCTTTTTCGTTCAAAAATTGCCCTGAAATTTCATGGACTTGCATATTTATTCTTATTTTTCCGAATAATCTTTCTATTGAAGTCATATTTTCTTTTGTTCCTTTTGGGCCGTAGATTTGAAGAGTTTTAGAGTAGCCAGACATTTCAAGAGTTTGCAATAATCCTGGAAGTCCAAGAACGTGGTCTGCATGCCAATGAGTGATTAAAATTCTTGTTAGTTTGCATGGATTTAATTTGGCTTTTCTAAACTGTTGTTGGGCATTTTCTCCACAATCTATTAAGATGTTTTCATTGTTGAAACTTACAAGTATTGCCGAATGGTTTCTTTTTTCTGTTGGAACGGCACTTGCGGTTCCTAAAAATGTTATTTCCATGCTATTTAATGGCTGAGGAGTTTTATATAGGTTATGTCAAGGAGGTTTAAAACCGCGCCTCCTTGAGCATCTAAATCTCAAAAATCAAAGATTTTTGATGACTATCAAGAATGTAACTGTCAGCATTCTTGAGGAAACGAGTGCCTGTTACACATCGTTTTTTTGATCATATAAATCTTTAAAAGTAGAGAAACGTTTTTTATTTAGTTAAAAGATGAAAGGAGGTATTAATATATGGTAAAAAAACATTTTGTCGTTTTTGCAATTTTAGTTTTGTCGTTTTTCATTTTTGCAGGCTATGTCGATGCAGCAAGGCCTAAGAATTGCCCCATAATGAGCGATACCAATGTAGTAGTTTATGGAGAAACAGGTTTTGGCGGAGTTGGAGTTCCGAGCAAGTCTTGGATAACTCATTTTATGGATTGGTGGGAACAGCAAGATTCTTCGATAAACTATGTCTTTTTGGATAGTGCGGATGTAAAGTCTGACTGCGATTTGTCTAATTATCCAAACGTGAAAATTTATATCCAACCTGGAGGTAATGCTTATTATATGCAGAGGTCTCTTGGAAGTGCAGGCAAGACAAACATCTTGGATTTTATAGATCGTGATGGTGGAAGTTATGTTGGAATTTGTGCTGGTTTCTTTTACATGGCAGGCGATTATTACTGGCAAGGTCAATATTATAATTGGCCAGATTTGTTAGGAAGGTATCCTATTCTTGAAGGTTCTATAACTGATATAGCTGACTATGATGGAAATCCAGGATATGCGCTTACAACCATGGATAATGGGCACGAAATGATTTACTATGGCGGACCTACAAGAGGTTGGAGAGATACTCCTTCAGATATTTTAGGAGAAAAACTGATGAGTTTCTCAGATATTCCAGGCAATTTGCCCGCATCTATTAAGTATAATAAAATGCTTTTGATGAGCGTACATGCAGAGGCTTATGAGAATGATGGGATTTCTGGATTAACTACAGAACAGAGAATTGAAAACTACAAATGGTTTGCAAATTCAGTAAATGGTGTTGCAGGAACTAATTTCTATGTTCCTCCATTCGTACAACCTAAACAATGTGCTGATGGAATTGACAATGATGGAGACAATCTAATAGATATGGTTGATCCTGGTTGTGCAAGTCCTTCTGACAATGATGAAACTGATTTGATTAATGTTGAAGTTTTCTTTGACGGATTCGAGTCGGGATCTTTGTCTAATTGGTATTTATATGGAACAGGAGTTCCTTGGAATTCATTTAGCGGAGATAGTTTTGAGGGCGTTTGGAGTGCGAGAGCCAAGCAAACTGGAGCAGGAGAGGATAGTTTCATGGAAAAATCTATAGATGTTTCAGGTTATTCAGAGGTTACTTTTGAATATAGAAGAAAGCTTGTCGGATTAGATACTGCAGACGATTTCGAAGTTAGTTATTTCAATGGAGCTTGGGTTAGCTTAGAACATTTAGGAAGTGGGAGTGCTAATGATGCTTCTTATGTTTTCAAAAGTTATCCGATTCCAGCAATAGCTAGCAAAATAAGGTTTAAGTGTGAAGTCGGGGCCGTTTCTGAAAGCTGTAGTGTAGACAATGTTAGAATAACTGCGCAATAATTGATTTCCTTATTTTTTTTAGTATTTATTTTTCTGTATATTCCTGTATTTATATGTATAAATATGTAAATTTATGTAGGAAACAAATGTTTATAAATTCTCTTTTTCTCTTTGATTAATGACTAAAAAGAAGGTGACCTTTAGCATAGACTCTAAGGTTTACAAAGGATTTCAAAAATATTGTGATAATAATGCTCTTATTCTTTCAAAGAAGATTGAATTGGTTATGAGGGAGATATTAAAGAATGGCGGTTTTAAGTGGTCTCTACTATTTATTATGGCTATCTTTTTGTTCTCCAATGTTAGTGCTGTGACTATTTTTTCAGATGATTTCGAAGATGGAAATTTGAATGGTTGGCAGTTGATAAGTTCAGGGAGAGCTAATAATTGGACGGTTTCACAAGTTAATCCTTACGAAGGACTTAGTCATGCGCAGTCTAATCCATCATCAACATCCGAGCCTGCGTCAGTAATTGAAAGAAATATTAGCACTATAGGGTATGCTACCATTGTTTTTAATTATCATAGGAGATTGATTGGATTAGATACTGCAGATGAGTTTAAAGTAAAATATAAAACAAGTAACACCTCTTTTGTAGTTTTGGAAGAGACGTTGGGGAATTCTGCAGATGATGCCTCCTATGTTTCCAAAAGTTTCGGTTTGACTGCTAATAATGATTTAAATATCACCATTAGGTTTGAATGCACTGCAGGCGCCGTTTCTGAATTTTGCAGGATGGATAATGTCAGCATAATGGGAGATATTATTACTTCAGACACGACCGCTCCCCTGTTGACTATCAATTCACCACAAAATTTAACTCTTAATACTCCTACACCTAATTTGAATGTTACGGTTATTGAGCCAAATATTAATGGTATTTTAATATCTCTTGATGACAAACCTAATATTACTTATTCTCACAAAAATGGAACCATTGATTTTGGAAAACTTGATTTGATTTTTGCCGATGATTTTCAGAATTATCAAAATAACTCTAATGGAACTCCAATTTGGACAAATCCTTCCGGTTTTGGTACGGCTAATGTCGTGGATGGAGTTTACAAATTATTTAATGAAACACCAATTGATGATGCTCTTTCATATATTACTAATTTTAATGCCACCGATTATCATGGTTCTGCAAAGGTAATGGTACCGGTTAATTCATTCGGAGGCGCTTATCTGACTCCAAGATTTAACGATGTTAATAATAAATATGAAATTGTACTCGATTATGATTTCAGTTCTATCAATATAAATAAGGTCGTAAATGGAACCTGGACGAATCTTGGTGCTCTTTGGACAGGGGATTTGCCTGCACCAGTTTATGTAAGCAAGGGCGAGTGGCATACTCTTGGGTTTAGTGTAATTGGAACGAATATTTCTGCATATGTAGATGGACAGTTGGCATTAAGTGTGCTCGACAATTCTTTAAATTATAGTGGTTTTGCGGTAATTGCTTTTGATGATACAAATACCCATACTGCTTATTTCGATGATATCGAAATCCATAAATCTCTTGCATACGGGTCTCATTCTCTTGTGGTTTATGCTAATGATACTCTTGGAAATGCTAATTCTACAAGCGTTGATTTTTTCGTTGGGGTTGGACAGATACTAGACACAACACTTCCATCAGTCAGGATGGTTTATCCTCAAAATACGACTTACAACTTTATCCAGACGGAACTAAATTATACGGCATCTGACGAAACTGCTTTGAGCAGTTGCTGGTATTCCTTGAATTTAGGATTGACAAATGCCAGTGTTGTCTGCGGACAAAATGTTACTGGCTTGAATTCCGGACAAGGCAACAGCACTTGGAAAATCTGGGCAAATGACACAAGCAATAATGTCAATTCCAGCACAATTACCTTCGATGTTGATGGTATTTCTCCCGTAGTTAGTATCGTTGAGCCACAAAATTTATCTTATAACACTAATTCTTTAGAAATTAATTATTCTGCTTCGGATGCTAATTTGGATAGCTGTTGGCGGAGTGATAATGAAGGATTGACAAATGCCAGTGTTGTCTGCGGACAAAATGTCACCTATACTGCTTCTCAAGGTTCCTCTACCATCTTTGTTTACGCTAGCGATATCCTTGGAAATATTGGACGCGCAAATGTTACATTCTTTGTTGACTCTGTATATCCTGAAATAACAATTACTTCGCCATTAAATGTTACTTATAATTATTCCAATATTAATTTGAATTACACGTTTGTTGAATTGAATCCTGATTCATGCTGGTATTCCTTGAATTTAGGATTGACAAATGCCAGTGTTGTCTGCGGACAAAATGTAACGCCAATAGCAAGTGAGGGAAGCAACACATGGATGATTTGGATTAACGATAGCGTTGGGAATAAAAATAGTTTGGCAGTTACATTTAGCGTTAATTTAAGCGGAAGTATCGGAGTAAGTCCTAATGTTAGTATTCTTTATCCATCTCATTCTTCCACCTATAATTTCACGGCAATTGCTTTGAACTTTTCCGTGGTTTCAGATAACCTCCATAGTTGTTGGTATACGACGGATAATGGGAACATTAATACAAGCATTTTGAATTGCGTTAACACCACTTTTAGTGTTTCTGGAGATGGAATTTATAACTTGAGCGTTTATGCGAATGAAACAATTTCTGGAGAAATTGGCAGAGATGATTTGGTATTCTATGTCAATTCTGGAAAAGCGACAATTCACTTGTTAAGTCCAAAGAATAATAATTATACGAATCTGAGCAATGTCAATTTTGCATATATTCCTACTTCCGATAGTTTAATTAATTGCAGTCTTTATGGTGACTTTAACGGGAGTTATTTATTAAATCAGACGGATGGTGTGACTTCAGGAATAGAAAATACATTTAGTTTGAATTTAGCTGAAGGAAATTATATCTGGGCCATTGGATGCGTTGATTCTCAGGGAGAGGTTATAAGCGGAAATAGAAGTTTAATTTCTGATTTTACTCCTCCAAATGTAACTATTGATGTCGGATCTGACTTTACTACAGGAGATATTTCTTTGAACTATACAGTAAATGATTCTAGCCCTACTACTTGCACATATAATATTACTGTGACTAGCACTGGAGAGGCTGTTGTAGTGAATAATACTGGTGTCAGATGTGATAATGTAGTCATAGTTGTGAATGCTAATATTCCAAATAGCGGCACTTATAATTTAAATGTCGATGCAGGCGATGCCGCAGGCAATATAGGACATTCTACGAGCACATTTGGTGTAACTAGCTCTAGCGGAGGAAGTGGAAATTCTGGCGGAAACTCCGGAGGTAGCGGAGGCGGAAGTTCTGGAGGAAGCAGTGTGCCTGCTATTGAAGGGATTGGAGAGTTGACTTTGTCCAGTATTCCTGAATTGAGATTAAAAAAAGGAGAGAGTGATTTAGTTACGGTTAATGTTCTGAATTCGGGGCAGAGATTTTTGAATAGCTGTAAGCTAAGTTCTTTCGGGGCGATCAGCAATTGGATATCTAGTGAGCAGGTTGAATCTTTAAGTTCTGGACAAAGAACAGAGTTTGTATTTGCCTTGAATGTTCCTAAAAATACAAAAGCGGGACAATATTCATCTAACATTATTGTAGAGTGCAATGAGGTAAGCGGAATTACTTCGCTTAGTCTGATAGTTATGCCCTCGGATTTTGATTTTGTTTTCTTGAGTGCTATTAGAGAAGGAACTGAGTTAAATGTTAGATATTCGTTAGAAGATTTTAGCGGTTCTAATCAGGATGTCGAGGTCAGTTATGAGTTAGTTAATCCAAATGGGATTAATGTAGGCAAAGGGTCTGAAATTATAACTCTCAGTGATGGGGTAAAAGAGGAGCATGAACTTAATATTCTTCTTCCAAAGAATTCTGTAGGCGAGTTTGATTTGATTTTGATTGGATCTAATGGAAAAGAAAGCATTAAGCTGGAGCAGAGTGTTCTTTTGTCTGAAAGAGGGATTACTGGATTTGCTATTTCCGGCGATAATTTAAGAATTATTTCTTTTCTCGGCTTGATTATTATTGCTCTCGCTCTTCTTTTCTTCGTGCTGAGGTTTGTGCAAAGGCATTATGCGAGAACGGCGAGCAAGTCCAAAGAGATTATTCGCCTTAGGATGAAATAGGATAGCTTTAAATATTCTTTTTTTGGTTTTTATATATGGCCTCGTAGCTCAGCCTGGATAGAGCACTTGCCTTCTAAGCAAGGGGTCGCAGGTTCAAATCCTGTCGAGGCCGTTGGAAGAATTTATAAAAAAGAGGTTCTTATTGGCATTATGAATTTTAAGAGTCCTGTCTTTTTGATGATTTTGCTTGTAGCTATGGGAGCAGTTGTTCTGTTTTTCATTTTTTTCTATAGTCCTTCAGATAATATTGGAGAGCTAAATGTAACTAATGAGTCCACGATTGGTTTTCAAAATAATTCTGAGGTAATATATACTTCATGTCTAGATTATATTGATAAAGCAAAATGTGAAGAGGATGCTTATAATGTTTCTAGCAATATGTGTTCTTGGAATGAAAATGAATCCTTGTGTGGGTTAAAGATTGTAGAAGAGAAGGAAAAGTTTTATGATTTGGAAGCAATAGAATTTGTTTTTACCAAAGGAGCGTGTACTAGTGGATATAATGGAACATGCGAACTGACGATTTCTGCGAAAGCAAGAAATATTGGAACTAAAGTTATTGAAGGTAAATTCTTTTCTTCTTTTGTTGATTTAGATTTAGATTCTCTTGTTGATATCTTTCCAACAGAGGGGCCATTTTATCCTGGAGATGAAAAGGAATTTTCTTATGTTTTTAGCAACTTGTCTTTTGGCAATCATTTTGTAAGATTTAGGGTCGATACCTCTTATCAAGTAGGTGAAGTAGATGAGACAAATAACGAGTTGGTTGAGGGGGTTAATCTTCCCTAGTTATGAATATCTTTAAATAGAATCTTTTTACTTTATTTTCATGCGCGGATAGCCAAGTGGTAAGGCAGAAGCCTGCAGAGCTTCCATGCGGGGGTTCGAATCCCTCTCCGCGCTTACCCTATAGAATTGAAGAAAATTTCTCTTGTAGTGCCTAATTATGGGTTGTGTAGTGGTTATGTAGTGTCTAGAAAGATTTAAATATAATTATGTAGTGGGTAATGCATGGAAGTAAAGAAAAAAGTGTGGTCTAAATTTTTTGAAGCCATCTTATCTGGAAAGAAGAAATTTGAACTCCACTTAGCAGATTTTGAGGTTAAGGAAGGTGATGTTTTGGTTTTAGAAGAATGGGATCCTGAAACAAATAATTATACAGGTAGGAAAATCAGCAAGAAGGTAGGCTATGTTGTCAAAACTAAGGGTCAAAAGTTTTGGAAAGAGGAAGATGTTGAAAATTATGGCTATCAAATAATAGGATTTGTATAAAATGTTCATAGTTAAAAAGAAGATTGGGAATAATGAATATTATTATTTACGAGAAAGCAAAAGAATTAAGGGAAAGGTTGTTGCAAAAACTATTGCTTATTTAGGTAAGACGAAAAAGGAAGCAGAGGAGAGGATGAAAAAGTTTGTTATGAATGAAAGTAGCGAAGAGATTAAAAACCAAGAAAACAAAAATAAGATTAAGATGGTTGTTAAGACAGAGAGGACCGAGATTGGAATTGATGAACTCGCCTCATTTTGTAAGAGGAAAGGATTTGTTTATCCTTCTGGAGAAATTTATGGAGGATTAGCTGGATTTTGGGATTATGGGCCTTTGGGTGTTGAACTTGCTAAGAATATAAAAGATTCTTGGTGGGCATTTCATGTTAGAAATAGAGAGGATGTTGAAGGCGTTGATGGGAGCATAATTACGAATCCAAAAGTTTGGGAAGCTTCGGGACATGTCGAGAACTTTGTAGATTACATTGTTTATGATAAAAAGAAGAAAGAAAGATTCAAGGTTGATGCGCATGAAGTTAAAAATTATGAGAATAAAGCAGAGTATGAGATAGAAGGCAAGTTCAATCCGATGTTTGAAACAAAAGTTGGTCCTGGTAAAGGAAGTGAATCCTATCTGCGTCCGGAAACTGCACAATCTATTTTTGTAAATTTTAGAAATGTTTTTGATAATGCAAGGGGAAAGTTGCCTTTTGGAATTGCACAAATTGGAAAAGCTTTTAGGAATGAAATAGCACCGAGAGAATTTTTGTTTAGAAGTCGAGAGTTTGAGCAAATGGAAATTGAATATTTTACCAAGCCAGGTTCAAAATGTCCTTATATGGATGAATTGCCTGATTTGGAAATTACATTCTTGACTGAAGGTATGCAGAAAGAAAATAGGGAGGGAGAGAAAATGAAAATATTAGATTCTTGGAAGAAAGGAATGATGATAGATTGGCATGCATATTGGCTTGCTCAAGAATTTAGCTGGTTTTTGCTTTTGGGAGCAAACCCCGAAAACTTCAGGGCGAGACAGCATATTAGTGAGGAAAAGAGTCATTATGCCATCGATACGTGGGACTTGGAATATAAATTTCCTATGGGTTGGAGAGAATTACAGGGATTTGCTAATCGTGGAATTTATGATTTAACTCAACATCAGGAGAAAAGCGGGAAGAGTTTTGAGATTTTTGATGAGGATTCTAAATCTAGACTTATTCCTGAAGTTGCTTGTGAACCGTCTCTTGGTGTAGGAAGAGCATTTATTGCTTTTATGCTCGATGCCTATGAATTTGACAAAAAGAGAGAGAATGTTGTTCTGCATCTAAGTCCAAAATTAGCTCCCTATAAAGCGGCTGTAATGCCTGTTATTTCAAAAGGAGAAATTGCTGATGCAGGGTATGAATTATATAAGGAGTTGAAAGAAGAGTTAAACGTATTTTATGATAAATCTGGAAGTATTGGTAGACGTTATAGTAGGCAGGACGAAATTGGAACTCCTTATTGCATTGCTATTGATGGACAGACTATAGAAGACAAGACAGTTACAATCAGGGATAGAGATTCAACAAGACAGATTAGAGTTCATATTAAGGATTTAATCAAGATTTTGAAAGATTTGCTTAAGGATAAAGTTGTTTTTGAAAATGCAGGGAAAATTGTTGAGACAAGGATTAAGTAGTGTTTAAATATTAAATAGAATTTAATTTTCTAAGATGGTGGTGCAATTCAGAAGACATACTGGATTATTTGTTTCTAGAAGCATTTTTGTTCTTGCTTTTGTAAATTTATTTTCTGCTCTTGCTATTGCATCTATTTCGGTTATTTGGGCAGTGTATATTAATAGTTTTGTCAATAATATTGCACTTACTGGATTAATTTCTGCGGGTCTTTCTCTGGTTTCTGTAATTTCTTATTTTCTTTTTATTCCAATTGTACAAAAATCTAAGAAATCACAGCTTTTTGTTTATTCTTTAATATTGCTTTGCATAATATATTTGCTATTTTATTTTAATCACAGTTTCATTTTGTTTATTTTTCTTGCAACATTTATTACAATACTTTATACTATAAGAGTGAGTGTTTTTGGTATTATTGTCAGAGATAAATCCAAGGATGGGGAATTATCAGAAAATGAAGGATTTATTTATACTTTTCTTAATCTTGGATGGGTATTGGGTCCATTTATAGGGGGTTATATTGGATCATTTTTTGGAAATAATTATGTCTTCTTATTAGCATTTATCTTTTGTTTTGTAGGATTGATGATTTTTTCTTTCTCCAAGGTTAAAGATAATAATCAAAGCAAGAAAATTAATGATAAATTTTTCCGTAACTTTTTTGAGTTTTTTGGAAACAAAGAAAGAGTCTCTGCTTACTTTTTCAGAGGGGGAACTTTCATCTGGTGGACATTGTCCTATATTTTTATGCCTCTTTATATTGTTCAAAATGGTTTAAGGGAAATATGGATTGGGTACTCTTTGTTTGCGGTAGCTGTGCCACTCATAACTTCGGAATATTTATTTTCTAAGATGACAAGACATTATGGCTTCAGAAAAGTTTTTATGACTGGATTTGCAATTGCCTTCTTTTTTGCAATTGCTTCATTTCTTGCAGGAGATATTTTTTTGATAATGTTCTTTTTGATATTGGCTTCATTTGGGATGGCCATGCTTGAGCCGACTACGGAAGCTTATTTCTTAGAAGTTTCAAGTAGAAATAGTGTGCATAGATTTTATGGACCTTTCAATACAAGTGTTGATGTGATGCAGTCCCTTGGAAAGATTTTGGCTTCTCTATTGTTATTTGTTTTGCCTTTCAAATATTTATTTTTATTGTTTGCAGCTTTTATGGCAATAATGTTCTTATTCACATACCAACATAAAAATATGAGATGATAATTTTATAAAGAGCCGTAGGCTTTCTTTATCATGGGATTAATGGATTTTTGGATATGGCCTTTTATGGCTCTTGGAGGATTGTTTGCAATCGTGGTTGGACTGATAGTGTTTGCATTCTGGATCTGGATGATTGTTGACTGTGCACAGAGAGGATTTAAGAATAATGTTGAGAAAATTGTCTGGATTATAGTTATAGTCTTGGGAAGCTGGATAGGCGCGCTTGTTTATTTCCTTGTTATAAGAATGTACAATCCGAGGGGATTGGCTAAAACTAGCAGATAATCAAGTCTGTTTTTTCAAGTTTTTTATTTGTCTGTGTTGCATTTATCAGAGCTTTTATTTCTGAGGCTTTACCTTTTAGAACAAGGACTTCTGCACATTTATGATTGTCAAGGTGATTGTGGATATGTGTCTTTATTATTTTTGAGTGCTTGTGGACTATTCCTGATATCTCCTTGTTGTATTTTTCCTTGTGTATTATAGTGGCTATTGCATTCAGGTCTCCTTTTAGGTTATCAAGGTCTCTTGTCTTACTCTCAAGGGCATTTATCGCTTCCCTTATTGTTTCGCTCCTTCCTTTAAGCCTCAGGTTTTTTTGCAAAGAATTCAGAGTGGAAAGAGCTTCTTCCGGAATAGATATTGATATTATTTTAGGTTTTGACACTATAATGGGTTATTAACTGCATTTATATATTTTCCTTAAAGTTATTAACAAAAGGTTTAAAAGTTATTAATAGCTACATGGTGCATGTTAGAAGCATGGTTTTACACTCTGACCAGTGTGTTAGTCGTTAGCATTGTCTCACTTGTCGGAGTAATTATCCTGGGCATTTCCTCCAGCAAGCTTAAAGTCGTTTTAATCTATCTGCTTGCTTTTTCTGCTGGGGCTTTATTTGGCGATGTTTTTCTTCATATTATCCCTGAAATGGGAGAGGAAGGATTTTCTTTAGTTTCTTCAATCTGGATTTTAGCAGGGTTTTTGCTATTCTTTGTTATAGAAAAGTTCGTACACTGGCAACATTGCCATATGCCCATAACTAAAAATCATATTCATCCTTTCGCATATACGAATTTAATAGGAGACGGGTTCCATAATTTTCTGGATGGCTTGATAATTGCAGCCGGTTATCTGGTTTCTCTGCCTATCGGGATTGCTACAACTCTTGCAGTCATCTTCCATGAGATTCCTCAAGAAATAGGAGACTTTGGAGTCATGATTCATGGAGGATTTTCTAAAGGCAAGGCTTTGTTCTTGAATTTTGTTTCTGCGCTTTTAGCAGTTCTTGGCGCAGTCATAGGTCTGATTTTGAGCACGAGAATAGAATATATTGCAGATATCCTGCTTCCTCTTGCTGCTGGCGGATTCATTTATATTGCAGGAGCTGACTTAATCCCTGAATTGCACAAGGATGTCGGGATAAGAAAGGCATTTCTTCAGCTTATTGCCTTATTAGCCGGAATAGGAGTCATGGCTTTGCTTCTACTTCTTGAATAGGGAAACGCTTATAAGGAAGTTTGAATTTTAGATACAATGGGAAGGGTGATAAGTTTGGTTTCTTTGAAAGGCGGAGTGGGTAAAACGACATTAAGTGCGGCTTTGGCTGTTGAATTAGCTAATAGGTTTGATAAGAAAGTTTTACTTATTGATGCGAATTATTCAGCTCCAAATTTGGGATTGCATATGGACATAATTTCTCCTGGGAAAACTGTGCATGATGTATTATCAAGTGCAGGAACTCGAGTTAGTGCTGCAGTGCATGAGAAATATAACGTTGATGTCATTCCTGGGAATTTTATGTTTAATAAGGAGTACAGTCCTCTGAAACTGAAACAAAAGATTGCTCAGATTAGAAGGGGATATGATTTTATTATTATAGATTCTTCTCCTTCTTTGAATGAAGAATTGACTTCTGCTATGCTTGCTTCAGATTCATTGTTTATTGTTTCTACTCCAGATTATCCAACTTTAAGTTGCAGTATGAAAACTGCAAAAATAATTAGGCAATCGGGGAGAGATATTTCTGGGATAATTGTTAATCGTGTTCTTGGAAGAAGTTCTCAAGTTAGTCTTGAGGAGGTTCAGGAGTCTATTAATATTCCGGTTGTTGCCATGATTAAAGATGATAGAAGAGTTGCTAAGAGTTTGTATCAAAGAGTGCCAATGCCAATATATGCTAAGAGAAGTCAATTTTCCAGGGAGATAGGGAAGCTGGCTGCTTCATTAGTTGGTTTAAAAGAGAAAAGAAAACCATGGTTCTGGAATAGAGATATGAGAAAAGAGGAAGTTAATAGAGAAGTTTTAAGGGAAAGTTTTTATAGAAGTATCTTTAAGAATTAACAATGAATTGCATATTTTGTAAGATGGTTAAAGGGGAAGTCAGTGCTGAAAAGTTTATAGAAAGTGATAACTTTTTTGCTATTCGGGATGTCAACCCTAGGACTGATGGACATAGTCTAATTATTCCTAAAACTCATTACAAAGAGATTTCAGAATTTCCTGATAAGTTTGGTAAGGAATTGATGAGCTTTATTAAAGAGGTTAGCAAGAGCCTGATAGATTCTGGTTTTGGAGATAGTTTCAATTTAATCGTTAATAATGGAAAGTCTGCAGGACAAATAGTGATGCATCTGCATTTTCATGTTCTTCCTAGAAAAGAGGGAGATGGGGTTAAAGTTTTTGAGAAGCCTTAATAGTTTTTAGGACCCCATTTTTTCAATACTCGGAGAATTGTTATTAATGCTACCATTACTAAGCCAAGTGCGAGGGTTGATTTTCCAAATGTTGTTTGAAGGAGATTTCCTGAAAATAGGATTATTAGGATTGCTATAAATACATTAAATAGAAAGAGGATCTTTTCGGCGAGAGTATAATGTCTTAGTTCTTTTTCCAGTCTGTTCATCTTGATTGAAAGAAAAATAAGAATATAAATATTGGGGATGGCTCTGGAGAGAATTCTACAACCTCTCCGGGTTCTAGGAGTCCAGGTTTAATATCCATAATGGCTCTGGAGAGAATTGAACTCTCGATCTCCTGCGTATGAGACAGGCGCTTTAACCACTAAGCTACAGAGCCAAAATTAGAAGCAAAAAATGGTTTTTAAGTTTGTTGGATTAAGAAAGAGAACTAGCTTTGGCAATTATTATGTCTATTGTTGAGACTTTTATGGTTTTTCCCTCTTTATCATACTCTTCTGTATCTATTTTAATATCCTCTATTGTTGGGGATAAGTCCTTAAGAAATCTTTTTCTGAGAACTTCTGCAACATCTACAGCTTTAGATATGAATTTTCCCCTTGCCTTGATTATTACATTTGGAGAACCGGTTTTTAATTGCATGACTGCACTAGTAACATAATTCATAACTTGTTTATTTCCTACAAATACAATGTTCTTTTCATTGTTTTCTTCAATCATCTTTAGCAGCTACGATTATTTTTTTTCTTTTTTCTACTCTCTTTAGTCTAGCTATATAGCCAGCTATCTTGTTTCTGTTTTTCTTGCTCGGCATAGTGTCGCCTAAGAGTTTCTTATTTGTATTAAACTCTGTTGTGAATGTATTCTCTTCTTTCATCATCTGATGAGCTGCTCTCTTTATCATAGCTGATTTTATTTTTCCCATGTTTAGAGTTTGAAAATGTGGTATTTAAACTTTGCGAGTTATATCTCCATAAGTGCCACACTTATTATTCCTAGCACTATTCCAATTTTATTTATATCGGATATTTGTTCATTAAAAATTAGTACACCTACAGCTAAAACGATAATTAGGTTGAGTATTGTAAATAGGGTTATTGATTTTGACAATAGCTCGTATTTTAGGGATATTGCCCAAAAGATAGAGCCTAAGAAGTAAACTATTAATCCTATAAAAAGTAGAACATTTTTATTTTCTATTGAGTATTTTTTGAAATATATGTCGCCTGTTACTTCTAGGACAACTGCTAGGGCTATCAAAATGAGAAAGATTGTTTTAGGACCATAGTTTAGTATCAAATCTTAACCTTGTTGAATTTTATTACATTTTTCCATTCTTGGATATAAGAGGAGGCATTGGCGTCTAAAGAGCCAGGAGAGAGAAATAGGGCAGGCATTCTTTGAGACTGGGCATGTTGGATTGCTAGGGTTAAATCGTCCTGATTAATCTTTTTTTTGTCTTTTGCTATGAGGTAGAATTCTTGTTTGCCAAAGGATTCATCTGTGCGGACTTTTGCCACAAATTCTTTCTTTTTTACCATTACTTCTTCTAATATCTCTACATCTTTTGTAGCTAGGTAGTCTTTTACAGACTCTGCAAATTCTGAAGAGATTATTTTTTCTTTTTTAGATTTTATTTTTATGGGTTTTTCTATTATTTTCTCTACTTTTCTTTCTGTCTCTTTTATCAGAGGTTCTATTTGTGATTTTGTCTCTTTGATTGCAGTTTCTGTCTGCGTTGGAATAGTTTCTTCTTTTTTAGGCTCTTCCTTAACTTGAACCAGGACTGTTTCTTTTTGTTTTGGTCTTATAATATTTGAAGGAGATAAGAGTTCTCTAATTCTGTCTCTTGTTTGTGATTCAGGGAATTGGAAATGCCTCCAAAAAAGTTTTGTTTCTCCATCAATACGGACGTTTATTGGAACTGCAAAATCATTGATATTTCTTAGGGCAACTCTAATGGCTGGTTGTTGGGATAAATCTTCTACCACCTCTGAGTTTTTTAGCTTTTCAAAAGCTTCTCTTTCTTTCGAATTTAAATATTTTACAAAATTTTCTAATTGTGGCTCTTGACCAGGAGCGTAATAAATTGGCGAGCTTCCTACTTTCATACTACTCATTTTTAATTGTCTGTCTTTTACAAGTTCTGAAAGGAACGCTGCAGTGAATAAAGGGGAAACTCCTGCTTCTTTTGATACCTGTGCAGGATAGGAAGGGCCCTTGTTTTTAATTATTGATAAAATCCTATTTTTTGTATCTCCCACTTTTTGTAAATCAGGCATAATGAAGAAATATTGTTCAGGTTTATTAATATTGTTATGGTTTCATCCACTCAACTTTGTAATAAGTAACGTCGTCTTCGTCATCAATTATTGCGATTACCAGGTTCTTTCTTGCTGAATGGGCAACACGGTTTTTGGCTGCAAAATCCTGCCAGGTGAATGTTGCAGATTCTTTCACGCATTGCATTAGCCAGAGAGCGTGATCTTCTCCGGGCTTTATGCCTTTTTCATATACCCTGAAGTCTGCTCCAAACTTGAGGGCTGTTTTTAGGACATATCCTTTTTTTCTTAAATCTGAGAATGCGGGTAATTTGAGTTCTATTCTTTTGTCCTTACTTTTAAGCTTTTTTATTAACTGCTCTTCAGAGATTAACTTTTTATTTTGAGTTATTTGTATTTTTTCTTCTTTAAGTAGGAAGAGGGCTTCAACTGGAGAGTATTCTATTTTTCCCGATTTCTTTTCTCCGAAGTGCGACTTTTCATGAAGAGAGAATGCGGACGCCTGATTACTTGTTATTTTGTCTCCCGACATATATGCTTGTATCATAGTTATATTTAGGATTTAGGATATTTAAGGTTGGCGATTGGAAAGTTTTATAATTCAGCTGGTTTTGATGTATGTATGAATGTGATAATACTACACGGTTGTCCTTATGATGAAGAAAAAGCCATGAGTCTCGAAGAAAGGACTTATGATAAACACTGGATTCCTTGGGTAAAGAAAAAATTGGAGAAGGGCGGTATAGAAGTAGAAGCACCCCATATGCCCAATCCTTGGAGAGCTGATTATGAAATTTGGAAAGAGGGGTTTAGTAAGTTAGAAATTAATGAAGATACCGTTTTGGTTGGCCATAGTTGTGGGGCCGCTTTTTTAGTAAGGTGGCTTGGAGATATTGACAAGAAGGTTAAAAAATTAATTTTGGTGGCTCCTTGGAAAATTCCTTATGGCGAAGGAGAACGATTAGAATTAAAGAAGAAATTTTATAATTATCAGATAAATCCAGAAATCAAAAAGAATGTTGCAAAGATAACCATATTCACTTCTGACGATGAAGAGGAAGATGGGAAGAAAAGTGCTAAAATCTTTCATGATGCCCTTGGAGGAAAATTGGTAGAATTAAAAGGTAATGGGCATTATTGTTTAGAAGATATGGGGACTGAAGAATTTCCAGAATTGTTGGAGGCAATATTAGAATAATGGTTAAGAAGATGATTAATTTTAAGGCAATAGAGAAAAAATGGCAGGGAAAATGGGAGAAAGGTAAAGCGTTTGTTGCCAAGGATAATGTAAAAGGTAAGAAGAAGTTTTATGTCCTGGAACAATATCCTTATCCCTCTGGATCTGGGTTGCATATGGGGCACGCTTTCATCTATACAATAGGAGATATTTTTGCCAGGTTTAAGAGAATGCAAGGATACAATGTAATGCATCCAATGGGCTTTGATTCTTTTGGGTTGCCAGCTGAAAATGCCGCTATAAAAAACAAGAGCCATCCAAGGAAGTTTACTGATGAGGCCATTAAGAATTTTATAAAACAGATGAAAGGCTTCGGGCTGTCTTATGACTGGGACAGGATGCTGAAGAGCCATGATCCTGCTTACTATAAATGGGATCAGTGGATATTTTTGAAGATGCTTGAATCGGGATTAGCATATAGGAAGAAAGCGGGCGTAAATTTCTGCCCTAAGTGCAATACGGTATTGGCGAATGAACAGGTTGTTGATGGCAAATGCTGGAGACATGAAGATACGAATGTTGAAGTAAAACAATTGGAGCAGTGGTTTCTAAAGACTACGGATTATGCCGATGAATTGCTTTCTGGCTTGGACAAGCTGGATGAATGGCCTGAGATGATTAAGACTTTACAGAGAAATTGGATCGGGAAGTCAGAAGGGACGGAGGTTGATTTTGAGGTCGGAGATGAGAAAAAAATTTCTAATGCTATAATTATTCATGGGTTTGCTGCTAGTGGTAGAGAAGAGACTATAAATGAAAGGCATTGGCTAACTTGGATAAAGGATAAATTAGAAAGAAAAGGAATAAAGACTTTTGTTCCTTTGATGCCTCACGTAAGCACACCTAAGTATAATGAGTGGAAGGCAGAACTAGAAAAGCTAAACAAACAGATTGATGAGAGAAGTATATTAATAGGGCATTCTGCAGGAGGAGCTTTTTTGCTTCGGTGGTTAAGTGAGACTAATAAGAAAATCAATAAATTGATTTTAGTTGCCCCTGGTGGAAAACACAAGAAAGCCTATAAGGTTCTAAATTCTGGGCTTTACGATTTTAATTTGAATGCAAAGATAAAAGATAATGTTGATGAAATTTCAATATTTATTTCGAATGATGAGGTGCATAGGATTGAAAATGCAGAAAAATATGCAAGGGATTTGGGTGCTAAACTAATAAGGTTGGATGAAAGAGGACATTTTTTGGATAGGCAGATGGGGACAAAAGAATTCCCTGAATTACTAAATGAAATCGTTTCTGGTAAAAAGTGGAAAGTATTTACAACGCGAGTTGACACTTTATTTGGCGCTACATTTTTAGTTGTTTCTGCGCAGCATCCTGAACTGATGAGTCTTGTTACGTCTGACAGGAAGAGGGAAGTTGAGGCGTTTTTGAAGAAGGTCAAGAGTACGAAAGATGAAGACAGGGATAGGATGAATAAGGAAGGCGTATTTACAGGCAGTTATGCTAAGCATCCTCTGACAGGGGAAAGAATACCAATCTGGACAGGGAATTTTGTTGTTTCTGATTATGGCTCTGGCATTGTGATGGGTGTGCCTGCGCATGATGCCCGTGATTGGGATTTTGCTAAGAAGTATGGTTTAAAGATAAAGCAAGTCATTGAAGGTGATGTGAGTAAGGAAGCTTATGTAGTTTATGGCAAGTTGATTAATAGCGAGGGATTTTCCGGCTTGTCGTCTGAAGAGGCAAAGGAACATATTACAATTGCATTGAATGAGAAAGGGCTTGGGAGAAAGAAGGTTGCATATAAGTTACGGGACTGGCTGATAAGTAGGCAGAGATTTTGGGGAACTCCAATTCCAATTATCTATTGCGATAATTGCGGAATTCAGCCCGTTAGAGAGAAAGATTTGCCAGTGAAGTTGCCTGAAAATATTAAGTTTCAAGGTGTTGAAAATCCCTTGAAAGGAAATAATAATTTTGTAAATGTGAAATGCTGGAAGTGCGGTAAAATGGGAAGGAGAGAGACTGACACGATGGATACTTTTGTTGACAGCAGCTGGTATTTCTTAAGATATCTGGATTCTAAAAATAAAAATAAAATATTTGAGAAAAAGAAGGCTGATTACTGGATGCCTATTGACCTATATATCGGAGGAAAGGAGCATGCGACGATGCATGACATCTATTTCAGATTTTATACAAAGTTTTTGAGCGACTTGGGTTTGGTAAGTGTAAGAGAACCAGCAAAAAGGCTTTTCACACAGGGGTTCATTTATGGAGAAGATGGGAAAAAGATGTCAAAATCCTTGGGAAATGTGATTGTTCCTGAAATTGCTGCAAAGAAATATGGGGTTGATGGAGTCCGATTGTTTTTGGTATCTGTTGCAGGGCCGGATAAGGATTTCAGCTGGAGCGAGGAAGGAGCACAGGGAAGTTTAAGATTTGTTTTGAAAGTTTGGGATTATTTCTCTGATTTGAAGTTAGGAAAGAGTAGTAAGAAATTGGAACATTATGTGAATAAGGGAATAAGGACAATTGGAATTGATATTGAAAATATGAAGTATAATCTTGCAGTTATAAAATTAAGAGAATTGTTTGGAGTTATTGAAAAGGAAGGAGCTGGGAAGAAAGACTTAGAAAGTTTTTTGAAAATGTTTGGACTTTTCTGTCCACACATTGCCGAGGAATTGTGGAGTAAGATTGGAGGGAAAGGTTTTGTTTCCTTATCTACTTGGCCCGAGTTTGATGAGAAGAAAATTGATGACAAGATTGAAGAAGCGGATAAGGCATTGGAGAAGACAGTTAATGACATTGGGCAGATTTTGAAGTTGGTTGAAGGTAAAGGAGGGAAGGCCGAGAAGATTTATCTTTATGTTCTTCCTCAAGAATTGAAGAGTTATGATGAGAATGCATTGGGAGAAAAGATGGGATTAAAGGTTAAGGTGTATGCAGTTAATGATAAGAATAAATATGATCCTTCTGGGAAATCTGGGAAGGTAAAACCCGGAAGACCTGGAATATATGTAGAATAGTAAACTCTATATATTTTTGATATTCTTTCTTTTTATGAGTTCATTTACAGACGCCCCATTTGCTATTGTATATGATGATGATGCGCAGTGGGCAGTTCATTATGCAACTAAGTTAATAATTGCAGGTTTCAGGGTTGAAGAAACTACAAGTGAAAGCGAATTAGACAGATTAGTTCATAGCACGCCTCGGATAGACTTGTTTGTCTGTGATACTCAACTTGGCTTTTCTAGAAACATGCCTAGAGGTTATGAGCTTTGCTGTTTGCTTAGAGATAGAGCTTTAATGCCAACTGCTTATGTAATTGGAATATCTTCAAGAGACTTTTCTGAACAATGGGGAAGATGTAATTTTGAGTTTTTTTCTAAAAGTCCGGTTGGACAAGAAGATTTTGAAGAGAGAGTTCAGGAGGTTTATAGGGAGATTATGGGTAGGAGAAGAGGGTTTTAGTCACTCCTAACATTTAGTAAACGCCTGTTGTCTTTTTCAGTGAGTCTGCTTATAAGTTTATGTTTTGTCTTTTTTCAGTGCTATTGTATATAAGCAAGATTGTCCGGAGAAGGATGCTTTAGAATCGCTTATGAGTATTTATATCAGATTTTCTATTTTTTGATATGGAAAATAAATTCCAACTAGCAGAGGTTTGTTTGAATTGCAAAAATTTGTTTGATTTGAAGTACGACCTGGTAATCCAAGAGGAAACAGGATTCCTTAGTTTTTGGGATCCTTTGTGCTGGAAATGCCGGGTTGTTTCTTTTTTTTAATAGTGTTAGTTATGTTTTACCCTAATTAAGTTTATTAATAAGAAGTTTTTTGCCTAAACCATGGTAAACGAACTTTTTTCAGCTATCATTTTAGCTATCGTACAGGGATCTACTGAATGGTTGCCTATTTCAAGTTCAGGACATTTAGTTTTAGTTGAAAGATTACTCGATTACAAAGTTGGATTAATCTTCGATGTTGCTTTACATTTCGGAACACTCATGGCTGTTTTCGTTTATTTTGGAAAAGATATTGTTGATATCATTGAAGAATTGCTTAGGGGAAAATTTAGGAGTGAGAAAGGAAGAATGGGCATTTTACTTATAATTGCTTCTTTGCCTACAGCGCTTTTTGGATTTTTTGCTAAATCTTATTTTGACAGTGTTCTATCTAATCTTGGGATTATAGCTTCAGGGTTTGCACTTACAGGTATGTTTTTGCTTATCGCGAGTGTTCCAGGAAAGGTTAAACAGGAAAAACTTGGTTTTAGAGGGGCCTTTTTTATTGGGGTTGCTCAAGCTTTATCAATTATTCCCGGAATATCAAGAAGCGGGTCAACAATATCCTCTGGAATTATGCTTGGCTTAAATGAAAAAGAGGCGATGAAATTTTCATTTTTACTTTCAATCCCTGTGGTTTTTGGAGCAAATTTAATCACCATAGGGAATAATACTCTGCCTCCTGATTTGATTTGGGCGGCATTGGCTAGCTTTATTGTAGGAATTATAGCTATACACCTCATTTTTAATTATATTCTTGTAAATAGGAAAAGTTTTATGTGGTTTGGACTTTATTGTTTGTTATTGGCTGCAAGTATTGGGATTTATTTGAGTATTGCCTAATAGGCTTTGTTTAATAAGTCCTAATCAGTCCATACTTTTTAAACAGAAATTTCTCTTGTCTGTTCAAGATTAAATTCTGCTTTTACCCCCAATTCGTTTATTTCTTGAATTACAACACAAACATTATGACATAAAACTTTAATCAGAAGTTCGTTAAATTGTGCGGTCTGCTTTTTGCTTTTAATATCTCCTCTGAATTTTGTTTTAATCATATGAAAAATTGTTTCTGAATTAGACCTTTTATGATAGTGTTCTAAAAATTCATCGTGTTTATACATAAAATAATGATACATCTTACCCCAAATTGAACAACCACCTCTTTTTCCTGTAACATTCTTTTTGAAAGGAATATAAGGAATTCCACCAACTTCTTCAATAACTTTAAGATTCTCTCGGCTGTTGTATGCCTTATCTCCGCTTACTTCTGAAATTCCAAAGTTCTCTGCCGTTTTCTTAACTAATTCTTTTAATTGTGGGCTGTCGTTTTCCTGTCCTTCTGTTATCTTAACTCCTGTAATAACATTAGTTTTAACTCCTGAAATTAAATGTGCTTTTAACCAAACTTTATACTTTCTTTCTTTCCCCCATTTGTAATCAAACCAACGAGCATATCTTGAAGTTGAAAATCCTGAACTATCAACTGCAAAATCTTTTTCAATTTCTTTAAGAGGTAGAGAACTAATTGTTATTAGATTTTCCAATATTGACTTAACTTCTTCTTTATTCATAAAATTAGATAGAGAAGAATAACAAGGCACATTATCAACTAATCCGTAATCGTGGGCAATTTTCATATCAGACATAAATCTTCTTAATGAAAATCCTGTATAAACTTTCATTACAGAGCCAAAGAGCATATCACTAAAAGGCAAAGTTGGACGACCAAATTTATATTCTGGCTGTTCTACATTCTCACATAAATCTTTTAACAATTTCATAAAAATTAACTTTTCGTTTGTTTGAGATTTATTATAAGCAGACCATTTTTGAGAATATTGTTTTATGTTTACTCCTCTTGTTTCTGTTATCTTACCTTCTTCATCTATTTGTCTTTTAATATAAAGTTCTACTGCGAAAATATGTTTGCATTTGCCTTTTCTTATTTGACAATCTGGGCAAGTGCATTTTGGTTTGTGTCCATTAAAACTTACTTTATATGCTTTAAATGAAGTTTGAGAATCAACAACCCAATAGTTATCTTTCTGTCTAATCCTTCCATTCTCAAAGATTAACTTACCTCGTTCTTCTCGGTTAAGTTTTCTTATGTCCGTTGTTTGTATTTGATTATTTACTTTTATCATCTTACTTATATAAGTAATAACTACTATATAAACCTTTCTATTTCTTACTTTTATAAGTAAATACAATAACCGACGATAAAAATACAATTATATCCCACATTATAATAAAATTAACTAATATTAACATAGTTTTTATAAACGATAATTATATAAAGGAGTTAAACTTAAATAAACTATGAAAGATACTAAAGATAAGTATAGAATTAAGAAGGAGGTTAATGCTTTCAGATGTTTAAGGTGCGGTCACGAGTGGATACCTCGTGTTGAATTATCGCAACTTGAGGGCGAGTTAAAAGAAAAACCGAGAATATGCCCTAATTGTAAAAGTGCATATTGGGATTTGGAACCTAAAACCAAAAAGTAATAGATGTTTGAAAGCAGACTTACATTTTGAAAAAATAGAAAATTATTTATCTAACTCAATCAATCTAATCGTATTTTCTCTCACCACTCTTGCTACATCTCTAAACTCATCATAAGTTAACACCCATTGATTACTTACATCAGGATATTCTTCACCCATTAGATTTATGATTCTTGGTGAATGATCTGAACAGTTATATATCTCCCTAACTCTCTTTAAATTTGAATCTCCAATACAAGCAATTATCCCTCCACCCTCAATTGCATGTGTTTGATTAGGATAATCTACAAATTCTAAACCTATTCCAGTAAGATATCTGTCCCTATTTGTTCTTTCGTTTCTGAGAAATTTTTCTAATATTCCTCTAGGATTCTTTTCTAAATTCTCAACTTCTTTTGTAGACAAAATATTTCGCTCATAGGCATCACTTAAAAATTGGTTTAAGTATTTAGAAAGTTGATTGCCATCAGACCTTGTAATCACATCAACCATGGTTCCTGTTGAAGACAATGCATAGTTTTCATTTTTTCCAACATAATTTCTGGCTACAGCTAATGCTACCGGACTTTTCCCATTATTTGCTGTACAAACAAATTCTATTCTTTTTGCCATATTGCTACTCCATAGTTACAAGATATAAATCTTTGCATTTTACAAATATTAAAAAACTTGATTTTCGTATTGAGATTATGGTAAAAGTAAAAATTTGTGGAATACATTCTAGCAATGAAGCAAAAAAGGCTATTGAATATGGGGCTGATTTTTTAGGATTACTTATAGAGATTCCTGAGACTAATTTAAGTTTAAATCCAACCGAAGCTAAAAAGATCATATCCCATAATAATAAAGGAAAATTTATTATTTTAACTATTGAAGATGATCCAATTAAATTATTGAATTTGATAGAATATATTTCTCCCTGGGGAATTCAATTGTTGAATCCTACTAAAACAAATGTAGAATATTTATCAAAAAATTGTGATATAAAAATCATACCTGTTGTGCATATTACTAATAAAAATGATGAATCAAAGATAGAGTTATATTGTGAGGCAGATTATATTTTACTTGATTCAAAACTTGGACATCACCTCGGAGGAACGGGTAAAGTTCATGATTGGAACCTAAGTAAAAAAATTGTAAAAAATAACAATATACCCATAATCTTGGCAGGAGGTTTGAATGAATCAAATGTTAAAGGAGCCATTAGTAAAGTTAAACCATATGCTGTAGATGCTGAATCTTCCCTTAGAAACAACATGGGTTTTAGAGACCTCTTAAAAGTTAAAAAGTTCATAGATAAAGCAAAAAATTAATCAAAATCTTTTGAAAAAGGACCAAACACCTTATTCTTCAATAACCAGCTCCAATGTACTCTTGGGGATTCTTTTATCTTCAATTTTCCAAATGGAATTTCAAAAACTTGAGGTTTATTATACTCATTAACTTTTTCTTCAATAGGATCATAATATAATATTTTTGGGATACAAATATTCCTTTTGTCTTTATTGCTTGCTAGAATTAACGGACATTGTATTTCCTGCCCCCTAACATAAAGAAATTTTTTCCATTTTTCTACATCATTGGAAGGAATCATGGAAGGAATAAAAACAATGTCTATATCTTTATTAGCCAAATAATGGGAGATTCTTGGATTTAATAAATCATAACAGATTATTACTGCCACTTTTATTCCTTTGTGATCAATTATTTTTGGAAATCTTCCCTTTTTCATTATTTTTTTTTCATCAGCAAAAGCTGTAGACTTGCTTATTTGAACCGGATTTTTTTTCATAAAGTATGTTTCAGGTCCATGGTTACCATACCTGCCAAATATTGTGCCTTCCGGAAATCCTTTTGAATTAAAAACTATCCTTGAGAAAGGATATGATTCAGGAAATAAATATAAATCGGATTTATTTTTTGAAATAAATTTTTTTGAAATATTAATATCCTCCTTAGAATTCATGACATTTCCGCAAAAGGCCGAAACCTTAAGAATCTCTAAACCTCTAAATTTTTCTTCAATAGTAGCATTAATTTCTCCTGAAACAATATATTTTCTACTATTGATCGTCTTTTCAATCAGTTTTCTTTCAGTATTTTTGTTTTTGAAAATTTTTCCAAAAGGGATTTGGGGATTTTTACTTGTCCAATTTAAAACTAATTCATTTTTCATAGTCTTATTCTTTGCAAAACATAAAACATACGGGCCCAGTATAAAGGCTATCTCTCTATAGAAATGATTTTTAAATTCTTCTTGTTTCAATACAACAAATTTCGAAGTTTTAAAGAGATTAAATATTTCATATGTAGTTGATAAGTTCACTCTTTTTAAAAGTCTTGAATACCACTTTTTATTCTTCATTTGGGCTAATTTCAACAATACCATTTTTACCATTAATTTTGGCTTTCATACCATCAGAAACTACGTTTAATAAATCTTTTATTCCAACAACACATGGTTTTTTAATCTCCCTGCAAAATATTGAAGCATGAGATAACAATCCTCCATACTCTGTAAGAACTGCTCCAGCATTTAACATCTCTGCACTCATTTCGGGAGAGGTTGAGATAGCTACAAGAATATCATTTTTATTAAATTCTTTCTCTTTTGAGAAAATCTTGAGAGTTCCTTCAAATTCTCCTTCAGAAGCAGGAATGCCTTTGAGTATCATTTATGAACCTCCTAAAATATGATATATTCCTTGACTAAGTTTATCTTCTGGAATCTCACATGTTTTCATATAAAATTTAACTATTTCTTCAGGAAAGGGTGTTTTAAGAAATCCTTTTTGTGCTTCTGGAATATCAAAATCAAAAGCATCAAAAATTTGGTTAATAACATATTCCCTATTGAACTCTTTAGAATTTTTTAATTTTTTAATTTTATTTTTTACTTCTTCAAATAAAATATTCGAATCTCCTTCGATAATTTCCCCCCCGTTTTCAATAAATACTTGAGAATGATCAAGATTTTCAGGTTCAATAATATGTTCAAAAAAATCAATTTTCATACCTTGTTTTGGAGATACAATAATTATTTTCTTGTTTAATTCTAATCTATAATAATAACGATAAACATTGTTATCATCAAAAAACAATTGTACTCCATTAGATCTAAAAATAGGATTAATCATTTCTGTTAAGTTATCGAGTAAAAATACTAATTTTTTTACATCTACTTTTTTTGGATTAGCATCCAAATCCCATTCAGGCATCCATGATTTGGAGGTATAATCAGTAAAATAATTTTCTTTTTTAAATAGCATGATTTTTGATAAAATTCCCATTAATAGATTTTTATGATTCTCTTCTCCCATCATCTCTTTTGCCTTTTCATTTAAAAAATAAAAAATTAATCCTGAAAGTTTTCCGGGCATCAATCCTTTTTCAAATAAACTTTTTGGATCATTCTTCCAACTCATTAAATTTTTCCCTACTTCTGGGATTAAAAAAGGGCCAGAATAATACATTGCCTCTACTGAATTTATTGGCCATTGTGATAAAACGCCTGATTCGTGTTGTACCTTGGCTACATCTCTGGAGATATTTTTCAATATTTTATTTATTTCCATAAAATGAAATACCAAGTTACATTTTTAAAGTTATTTATTTGTTAATTTTCCCAGCTAGAATCCAATGAGCACTTTTTACATTATATCTACCAATGGGGGCAATAATTTTCTCTCCAATCAATAAATTATCTAATCTAAAAAAACTTTCCGCTTCTTTTTTGCTCCAATATTCTATCACAATATCTCTCTTTCCTGGTTTATCTTGTAAATAAGTATTCTTTCTCATTTCTTTTCCTATCCTATATCTAGAATCATTTTTTGATCTAAGTGAAAATATAACCCATGCACCATTTTTTGATACTCGCATAATTTCTTCAATAGTTTTTTCTTGATCTCTTTTTGAGAGGTAATGAAAAATATCCCAAAGAAGAATAATATCAAATGAATTATCATTATAGGGGATATTAGTGGAACTAGCCAACCTTATTTCTGAATTAACATTCCACTTTTTCAAGAATTTTTTAGATGTTGATACAGCCTCTTTCGAACTATCGATTCCAAAGGTAATACATCCCCTATAATCAAACATCAATAAATGCCTTCCAGCCCCACACCCAATATCAAGAACCTTTTTGCCCTTAAGGTTTCCTAAATATTTTTCAGAAAAAGTAAATATTTCTTCAGACGGTCAGTATATATACTTTGAACTTTTTTTATAGAACTTATTCCAAATTTCTTTATTATTTTTTGATTTATTCATGAATAAAATAAGTTTAGAAAGCTTTTAAAATATACTTTCCAAATAAATACTATGAAAATAATAAAAAAAATGAATGATTTAGTTGGAGAAGATAAAATTAAATCTATTGAAGATTGGAAAAAGATTAAAATTAGTACGAAAAAAGACCTATCGGCATTTATAGTTCCTAAAAATTTTCTTGAACTAAGAATTACAAGTGGATCAACCGGAAAAGCTCTTTATGTTTTTTACTCTAACAAAGCTGTAGAAGGATTTATTAACAGAACAAGAAAATCGATAAAACTATCGGGGGTATCAAATAAAGATATTGTTTTGAATCTTTTCGCATATGGAAATTATGTTCCTGGCAGTATGTATGAACGAGCTTGTTTATTGGATGGCATATCAATATTGCCATTAGGCGCTCCAAATACATATCCCAAGGAAAAAATAATGGAAGTTATTTTAAAGGTGAAACCAACAGTATGGTTCTCAGTTCCAAGCTATGCTCTTGGTTTACTTGAGGTTTTAAATAAAATTAATCCGAAAATTATGCCAAAAAAAGTTCTTGTAGCAGGGGAAATGTTATTAGATTCATATATTTCACGATTTAAAGACTTGGGTGTTGAAGTTGTAAATCATTTTGGTTTAACAGAATGTCCTGCCCTTGGAGTTTCTAAAAAAGGAGATCCAAAATTAATAAAAGTAATTAATGAGGGGATATATGTAGAGGCAGTAGAGATAAATAAAAATTTAGAATTAGCAATAACTGATTTAAATAATAGTTCTACAAAAATAATAAGATATAATACTAAAGATGTTCTAGAAAAAGTCAAATATAATGATGATGGTTCAATAAGTGAATTTTCAGTTACAGGAAGAGATGATGACCTTATAAAATTGCAAGGAATGCTTACATCAAAAACAAAAATAGAAGATACTTTATCAAAATATACTAATGAATTTATTGTTAATTTTAAAACAAAAGAGAATAGAGATTATGTTGAATTTATTCTTCCATCTGAATTTAAAGATAAAGAAAAGGATATCATCAAAGAACTTTCATTTATTTTCGCTAAGAAGGAATTTATCTTTCAAAATAAAATTGAGGTTCCAAAAACAAGCTCTCACAAATTAAGACATATTGTCGACCTACGAAAATGAGAGGAAAAATCATCATTATTGGCGCATCTAGTAAAGTTGCTCAATCTATTTCTGAAACGTTAACCAATTATGATTTTGAGCTGATTGGTACTTATTATAAAAAATATCCTCAAAATCCGGAGTGTTATGAACAATTAATAAAAATTAATTTTATAATTAATGAAGATCTAAATAAACTTGATAAAATAAAAAATATTTCTGACATCATATTTACTATAGGAAAAGCAGAATTTTTAAATGAAGAATCTTCCAAAATTAATTATAAGACATTGGAAAATTTAGTTAGTTATTTGAAAAAGAAAAAGAAAAATATTAGAATAATATTTTGTTCATCATCGGCAGTATATGGAAATTATAAATCTAAAATTATCTTTGAAAATTCGAACAAAATTCCTACTAGTTACTATGGAAATTATAAATTAAAAGCAGAAAATATTTTAAAAAAGTCGGACATAGATTTTGTTATAGTTAGATTTCCAATTATATTTGGATTATATTTTAAAAATAAATTCAATAGATTTATTGAAGCAATAAAAAAAGATAAAGCTATAATGTTTGGTGATGGGAGTAATAATTTTTCTTTTATTCATCAAAATGATTTATCAAATTTTATTATGAAAATTATTAAAAATTTAGAAATTAAAAATGAAGATTTTAATATCGCTTCTGGATTTACATCACAAAAAGATTATCTAAATCTGGTTGCAAATATATTTGATAAAAGAATAGATAAATCTGCGACTTTAAGAGAATTATTCAGAATTGCTCAAAAACAACAGAAAGAATATAACGAATCAAATAAGAAACCTTCCCTTTTAAAAGAAGACATAATAAGTTTATCAAGAAATCGTATATATGGTATTGATAAAGCAAAAAAATATGTTTCTTGGAAACCAAGATATACAATTAATAAATCAGTTAGTGATACCTTTAAAGAAAATAAGTTGTTATCAAGATGGGATGGGATTAAAATTTTAAAATATTTATATCCAGACAAATTGTTACCAGTAAAAATATATAGGAATCCATCGGAATTTAATCCAAATCATTTTATGAAAAAGAAAGAAGAGATTTGGAGCATAACTATAAGAGATGAAGAGGGAGATATAATTAATACAGATCACTTATTTTCAAGAGACTATAATAACATAAAAAAATTTATGATTAAAAATAAGAAACCAAATAAAATATATATTGTTAGGTTAAGCCCCTCAAGAAAGGACGTTTTATATTATGGTTCTTTTTTGATTGATAAAAATAATTTTAAGAATAAAGTGATTATTACAATATCAAAGAATCCTGAAGAACCATTTGTTATGAGGGAAGAAGGGAAATCACTTAAACTTCTGCCAAGAGATTATGTTCCAGACTACAATTTAATATATGAAATGGGGGAAATAGTGGGAGATTTTCCAAAAAAATATACTAAAGTCTTTGAGAATGATATCGATAAATTATCTAATCTATTGAAAAAAACACAAAGAGAAGATTTAACAATACCTGTTCTTTTTATAATAAGTAAAAAAGGTGTTCAGTATATAAGTTTAGGACTATGATAAAACAAATTAAAAACAAATTAAAAAAGGTAATAAAAAGAGAAAAAGAAACTTCCTTACTTAGAATCGGAATTCCTCAACCTCCCACACCTCAAAATTATTTTAAGAAAGAAATAAAACAATTATTAAAATTAAACCCAAATAATATTGGCACTACTACGAGGATGAAGTTTTCTCAAGATAGTTGTAGAGAACTTGAGAATAAGGTTATAAAAAAAATCTCTAATTGGTTCCATGGTTCTAACCTTGATGGATACATTAATAGTGGTTCAACCGAAGGAAATATTATGGCATTATGGATAGGAAGAGAATATCTTAAAAAGAAAGGCAGGCCCATTATTATTTCTCATAGTGAGGGCCATTATTCTTTAGATAAAGCAGCAAGATTGCTTGATTTAAAAATAATAAAAACAAAAGCTAAATTTTGGAACAAACCCCTTGATAAAACTCAACTTAAGGAAGCAACAAAAAATATTGAATCTCCTTTAATTATAGTTGGAACCTTAGGGCATACTTCAACTGGAATAATAGACAATATAGAATCAATATCCGAATTTATCAAAGAGTATAAAAAACCATGTTTTTTGCACCTTGATGCTGCTGTTGGAGGATTTTTTATCCCATTTCTAAATAAAAATAAATATTCAGACTTTGGAAATTCTTTTGTTAAATCATTAACCTTTGATTATCATAAATATGGTTTCCTTTATTACCCCTCAGGAATTTTTTTGTGTAGAAAGGGTTTGCAAGATAATATTGGTAGTAATACTGAATATGTTAAAATTTTTGACGACACACTTATAGGATCAAGGTCTGGAATATTGCCTGCAATTATTTGGGCAAATACAGAATATTTATCCAAAAAAGGATTTAAGAAAAGAGCGATGAAAATTATCTCAAATAAAAATAAATTTATTAAAAGATTAAATGAAAAAGATATCAAATATCTTGAAACCCCTTCTATGCCGATGGTTTGTATAATTTTAAAGAAAAGGCTCCCAAAAGATATCGAAATAAAATTTAGAATCCACTCAATAAAAAGAGAGGAGGGTTATACTTATACAATTTATTTTTATCCAGAATATCTTAAAAGTTACGAAGAATTATTAAAAATTATATAAGATTGAATAACCTTTATTATTTGGTTTAGCTGTGAATGTAATCATTTTTTTATCTTTTAAAATTTTTTCTATCATCTTTGGATTTTTTGTTAAAATATATATTGCAGGACCACAAGATGAAACAGAGATTATGGGGGTTGCATCATTTCTATACTTCATCAATGATTTTACTAAAGAATATAATCCTTTCCATGTTCTTGAATCTATTACTAAACTCCCGGTATTAAATCTATAATATTGTAATATGTCTCCGATAGATTTCATATCTTTATTCATTATTGAAGGAATAAGTTCATGTAAAACTTTCCAAGCAATCTCTTTTGAGAAATCTTTACTCGATTTTAGCATTTTTGGGAATTGAGTTTTTTCGATTGCCATTAAGCATTGAGCATCACACTTTTTATACATCTTAGGTATTCCAAAAACAAATGTATATTCTTCAGGAAATTCCTCTCTAAAGATCATATTTGATTCTCCTGCAATTATCTGCATACCTCCATAATATAGGGCTACAGAAGGAGAACCACCATTACACTGGACATGAATTAATCTTTCATCATCTGATTCAATTTCTTCTCCATGATTTTGAGCAATAAATAGTGTTAATTGTCTTGGGCTTAATGGTTTACCATAGGCCTCATTGATGGCTATACAAACTGCACTAATTAATGAAGATGAAGATCCAAGACCAGCGTGAGGATAGTCATATACATTGTTTGCTTCAATTAAAAACAAATCATTTATTTTAAGAGCATTTTTCATCATTAATGCTGCATGTTTAACTATCGATTTTCTTTTTGTGTTTTTAGAAAGCAAAACAGAACCATTATCATTTTTTGTAATTATTAATTTTGCATAAGTATTTACATTTACTGAGAAAGCAAGTTCCCCAGCATTATAAATAAATTTCTTTTTAGGCTTAGTTAGTGTTTTTAAATCAAAACACATTGTATTTAATCTTGCGGGAACTGTCACCTTTATCTTTTTATGTTGGAGTACTGGTTTGTTTTTTGTTCCCTTAATTGGGTTAAATATTTTTCCTGCTTTAAATATCTCTAATTTCATAACAAGGATAACACAAACAGATTTAAAAAGTTAATCCAATAAAGTCGTAATTGGTCTACTTTGAAGAATATAAAATTTATCCTTCCTTTTTGCCCATTCAATATCTACCGGGAATTTATAATGCTCTTCAATCATTTTTACTAATTTGCCCAATACTACAATTTCTTTTTTTGTCAAAACCTGATTTCCCCCCTTTTTCTTTAATTGTTTCCATTTATTTTCACCATTCTTTTCCTTAAACAATCCTTTTACTTTATTGTTGATATTTATATCTAAAATTCTCCAGTCACTCTTATTTAAAACATAACTATCGGGGATGATCTCTCCAGAAACTATAGCATCTCCTAACCCAAAACATGCCTCAATTACTAATTGGTTTTTGTCTTTTGTAATTGGGTGGACAGAAAATGCAACTCCAGATTCACTGCTATCTATCATTTTTTGAATAACTACAGCCACAGATATTTTTTCTTTTTTTAATTTTTTTTCAAGACGATATATTAATGCTCTTGGAGTGAACAGAGAGGCCCAACATCTTTTAATATTCATTATTAGGTTTTCTTTTGAAGTATTAAGATAAGTATCTAATTGTCCTGCCCATGCTGAATTAGCGCCATCTTCTGAAGTCGCTGAACTCCTAACAGCAACATATTTTGATTTTAATTGATTATAAGATTTTATTATTTCATCTTTAATCTTTTTAGGGATATCCTTAGAAACAATTGCAAAATTTATCCTTTCTGAAGCCCTATTTATGCTATTAATATCTTTTAGATTTATAGAATCCAATTCTGAGTCAATTTCTATTGTTGTATCGGTTTCTTTAATAAATTCTTCAAATGCATTTGAGAGTATAACAAATCCTCCAGGTACTTCTATATTAGAGTTAATTAGCTCTCCTAATGAAGCGCCCTTTCCACCCGCTATTTCAACATCATTTTTATTAATCGAATTTAAATTTCTCACATATCTCATTTTTTTAATAATAAATATAACATTATAAATTTATTTAATTATAAAAGAAAACCTTTTAAGGCTAAAAAGTTATTTATTAATATGAAATTTAGAGTAGATTTTAAGGGAAGGATTTCAGATAATGAATGGCATGATAACACAAACTTTGAAAATTTGGATAATGTAACACAAGTTTATGCATTTATATTTGATAAAGAAGGGAAAGTTTGTTTGATTAAATATAATGGTATGTGGGGAATTCCGGGAGGGACACCCGAAAAAGAAGATAAATCCTTTGAAGATACTCTGAAAAGGGAAGTACAAGAAGAAGCAGATTTAAAAATAAAAAATATCAAAAGAGTTGGTTACATAAAAGTCATACCAAGGGATGGATCAAAGATTCATTATTTATTAAGATATACAGCTTTTGTAGATAAAATTAATAATCAAACCGAAGACCCTGCAATCGGGGAAATTTTAGAAAGAAAATTTATTGATCCAAGGGATATTTGTAAATATATTGATTGGGGCAACTGTGAATTTCAATTGAATAAAGCGATTAAGGTCTATAATACCTTCTAAGATTCCTTTCTTCATTTTTAGAAGATATCTTAGGAAGGAGGGATTATTTAAACAACCCCTACTTATTAAACAAAGCCTGCCTAATAGGTAGTTTTATAAACTGTTCTTAGAAATGTAATCCGCGAGGATTCATGAAATATTGGAAAGAAATACATCTACCTATGGATGTCGATGAAAGAAGAAAAATTTTTTCTGGACTTGAAGGTACAGAAGTTATAGTTGGAGATGCGATTGAAAGAAAGGGATACGGTATGCAGGGCATAATCGGATTGTCTAATAAAGGAAGTCGTGATTTTTATTTTCTAAGGAGTGAAAATAGGAGCATCCCTCTTAGATATTCTGACCTTAGGGAACTTCAAGTTTTGGTTAAGTTTGCTTCTGCCAAGGATGATTTCAAAAAGGAATTAGAAGCGAATTCTGTAAGAGGCTAATCTTCTACAATAGCCTTAATTCTTCTTATTCCCGCGGCTGATGATTCTTCTTTTATTATCTTGAAATGTCCAATCTCTTTTGTGTTCTTTACATGGGGGCCTGTGCAGATTTCTTTTGAGAAGAAGCCTGATTTTTCTTTTTTATCTAGAATTGTGTAAACTGAAACTTTGTCTGGATATTTGTGTCCGAATTCTGCCTGCGCTCCAGATTTTAAAGCAGATTGGAGATTTCCTTCTGTTCTTTCTACTTTTAATCCTTGTTTTATTTTTTTATTTACTAAATCTTCTACTTCTTTGATTTCTTTTTCAGTTAATTTTCTTGGAAAGTTAAAGTCGAATCTTAATCTTTCTGGTGTAATGTTGGAACCACGCTGTTTTACTTCTTTTCCAAGGACTTTTCTAAGTGCCTCATTTAGTAAATGGGTTGCTGTGTGTAGTTTAGTTGTTTGTTCTGAATTGTCTGATAGACCAGATTTGAACATTCCTGCAGACTGGGTTCTCGAAAGGTGTTGGTGCTTTTCGAATTCTTTATCATATTCATCCATGTTTAACTTTATTTTCTTTTCAGAAGCTAATTCTTCCGTTAGTTCAATAGGAAAACCATAGGATTGATATAAAAGAAAAGCTTCTTTTCCTGAAATTATTTTTTTGCTTTTAGATATCTTTTCAAATTCTTTTATTCCTGATTCTAAGGTCTTTCTGAATTTGTTTTCTTCTTCATCTAACTGAGTTAATATGAAATTCTTATTCTTTTTAAGTTCTGGATAATAATTTTCATAGGTTTCAATCACTATAAGGGCTATTTTTGTAGCGAAATTGTTTTTTATTTCTAACCTATTTCCGTACCTTACGGCCCTTCTTATTAATCGTCTTATAACATAACCCTGCTCGGTATTTGAAGGCTTTACTAAATGGTCATCTCCAAGGACTAGTGTAGTTGCTCTTATGTGGTCTGCGATTATCCTCATATCTTTTTTGTAGTGGCCCTCATATTTCTTTTTGGATAGAATTTCTATTTCTTTTATTATTGGATGGAATATAGGGGTTTGATAATTATCTTCTAATTGATTTAATACTGCAAGTGTTCTTTCAACGCCCATTCCAGTATCTACGTTTTTTTGTTTTAGTGGGATGTATTTATTTTCTTTTGTTTTTTCATACTGCATAAAAACGTCGTTCCAAATTTCTACCCAATCTTTGTCTTTGGGGTCGAACTTTTTTGGAACTGTTTTTCCCGTGTAATAAAATATTTCTGTATCTGGGCCACATGGGCCTGTCTTGCCTGCAGGGCCCCACCAGTTATCTTCCTTTCCAAGAAATGCAATTCTGTCTTTTGATATTTCAAGAGAACGCCAGATTTTTTCGGACTCTTCGTCTTTTGGGGCGTCTTCATTTCCTTTGAAGCAAGTGATTGCTAATTTTTCTAGGGGTATTTTTAATTCCTTTGTTAGGAAATCGAATGAAAACTGGATTGCTTCTTTTTTCCAATAATCTCCGAGAGACCAGTTGCCAAGCATTTCAAAGAAGGTATGATGAACTTTATCACCTACAGAATCTATGTCTCCAGTACGAACACATTTTTGAACACTTACAAGGCGTTTTCCAAAGGGATGTTTTTGTCCAGTGAGATAAGGAACTAATGGATGCATACCTGCTGTTGTGAATAGAACAGTGGGGTCGTTGATAGGGATTAGAGAGGAAGATGGAATTTGTTTATGTTTGTTTTTTCTAAAAAATTCTATATACTCTTTTATTAGTTCTTCTCTTGTTATCATTAGATGTTTTAGACTTGGGGATTTTTAGATTTATTGCTATTGTAATCTTTCAATTTTTCTGCGAATCTCTTCAATTTCTAGCTCTAAGCTTTGTCTTTTCTTTTGTGCAGGTTTGTCAATTTCATTGTTTTCATTTGATTCATTTTTTACTTTAGGCATTAGTTTTTCCAGAATTTTTAGTTCATCTAAGGCTTCTGCTACTTTTCTTTTAAGAAGGATTTTTGCTGCAGTTTCTTGCTGTCTTATTTTATTATATTCTCCAAACTTTTTTACTAGATTTAGGCAGTCTATTTGTGAACTCAAGAGGTTTTTCTGTCCAAATATTTCTTCGGAATGGGACAGTTTTACATATTCCATCATTCTACCTTCTCAAATAATTCTCTAGCTATCAAATCTAGTCTTGATTTGAGAGCATCTGTCTCTTTTTCCCAGAAATCTAATTCAGATTCTTCTTTAGTTCTTATCTCTCTTATGACTTTAAGGAGCTCGTCCATTTCTTTAAGTTTTTCCTGAACTTTCATAATTGAATTTTTCGCTGATTTGAATTTTTCTAGTTTAACAAAGATCGGTCCAGCTTCGTGGGACTCATGGATTTCACGTTGTTCACGAAACTCTTGAACTCTTGGCGTAGGTATTTGCGGATGAATTACTTCGAACTCTTCTTCCATTCCATTTTCTACAATTCTTTCATTTTCCATTTCTCTAAATTTTGGAAGCTCAGGAAGTTTTGTTCTTGGTGTAAAGTTTTCCGAACTTTCCATATGGGTATTCATAGCAGGTAGTTCAGATAGCCTTGGACTCTTATTCATATTATCTACCCTGATTGGAGGCAATTGTGGCCTCGAAGTAGGAGCTGGAGGCAAATCTGGAAGTTCATTAGATTCTTTTTTTTCTTTTTTGTCCCAAAACATTTTATCACCTTTTCTATTTAGTTTATATGGCTAAATAGGTATTTTGGTTTATATATGTTACGACGCTTATGTTTGAAATATATGTCGATTATATCGGACGAAAGGTTTTTATTTGCTGTTTTTTAATGAAGGTGATGTTTAAACGTAAATTTAAATCTAAAAACAAAAAACCTGGAAAAATTGGTAAACAAGCGGATGTTTCTGACGTTCAGATTACACTTTTGAAAAATGCGGTGGCGTCTACCATTGGCCCAGATGTTGTAGGTATTGTTGAGCTTCTATCTGGAAGAAAAAATGTTAATGAGTTTACCATTGCTGAAAAACTGAAGCTGACAATAAATCAAACTAGAAATATTTTGTATAAACTTTCGGATGAAGGGTTGGTTAGTTTTGTCAGGAAAAAAGATAAGAAAAACGGTGGATGGTATACTTATTTTTGGACATTGGAAACAGGAAAATCTTTTGAGAGTTTAAAGAAGGTACTTGGAGATAAAATTGAGGCCTTGGAAAAGGAACTTGAGAAAAGAAAACAGGAGAGGTTTTATTATTGTAAAAATTGCGATTTAGAATATAATGAAGAGGATGCTTTGCACGCTCTTTTTGTATGTGCAGAATGTGGGGATGTTCTGGAACTCAAAGATAATGATAAGTTTATTGATGAAGCAAGTTCCGAACTTGAAAAATTTAGGAAAGACTTAGCTGTTATAAATGAGGAAGTTGAAAAATTAGCCAAGAAGAGCGATGAAGCTTTGGTAAGGAAGATTAAGAAAGAAGAGAAAAACAAAAAAATTGAGAGGGCAGTTAGAAGAAAGGAAAGGGAAAAAGAAAAGGCTAAACTTAAGAAAAAAGAAGAAAAGCTAAATCCTAAGACAAAGGTTAAGGTTCTAAAAACTAAAAAAAAGGCTAAGGGCATTAAGAAAACTCCAAAGAAAACTAAAAAGAGAGGCAAGTAATGGTTAGGTATTTTGGTAATCGTCGGGCCAAGGAGGGATTTTTTGCTAGGCAAAGTCTGACCAATATATTGATTTATGTAAATGTAATCTTTTTTATTTTAGTTAGTTTATTTATTGCATCTAAGGGAATTGAATCTGGCGTTGCAGATGTATTCAAGTATATTGCATTGACTCCGAGCTTATTTGTGCAAGGTTATGTTTGGACTTTAATCACAAGTATGTTTATGCATGGAGGATTTACTCACTTGTTTGTTAACATGGTTTCTATGTTTTTTATTGGAAATTTAGTTGAGAAGATAATTGGAAGAAAGAGATTTTTATGGTTCTATATGATTGCTGGAATTGTTGCAGGCTTGTCTTTTGTGGGTTTTGCATACCTTGGATTATATGTCAAAGGAGGAGAAGCTTTGTTCGGGGGAATTAATGCTGCAGCGGTAGGCGCTTCTGGGGCATTATTTGGACTTGGAGGATTGCTTGCTGTTTTGCTTCCTCGCTTGAAGGTGCTAGTATTTTTTGTTATTCCAATGCCCTTATGGGCTGCAATGATATTTATGATGTTTGGATTATGGGCAATCTCTGCAGTTGGAGGATGGCCGATTGGAAATACTGCTCATTTCGGAGGACTTGTTGTAGGAGTAATCTATGGATTTTATTTAAGACATAAGTATGCGAGAAAAGTAAAAATGCTTAACAGGATGTTCGCTTAGATGAAGTTGAAAAAAAGGACGGGAAAAATGGGAAAGAAAGAAACTATCTGGAGAGAGAGCTGGAACTATTTGAAAGAGAGTTCTAATTTTGTCTTGTGGGCTTTTCTTATTTTTGTCTTTGGGTCGGTAATAGGATTTTTGTTTCCTGATTATTTTTCTGTTTTTTTTGATAAAATTATAAAAGAATTGATTGATAAAACTTCGGGCTTGAATACTGCCGAGTTGATTGCTTATATATTCCAAAATAATCTTATTTCGGTCTTTCTTGCGATTATTCTTGGTGCTTTTTTAGGTATTTTTCCAGTGGCAAGTATTTTGCTGAATGGACTTATTTTGGGATATGTAATGTCTAAAGCGGTCGCTGTAGAAGGATGGTTTACCATCTGGAGGCTTGCGCCGCATGGGGTTTTTGAGCTTCCAGCTATATTTATTTCTGTAGGGCTGGGAATAAAGTTAGGGTTAGTCTGGTTCTCTGGAAAAGAAAGAGGTAAAGAATTCAAGAGAAGGCTTTGGAAGAGCCTGAAGGTCTTTTTAGTGATTGTTCTGCCTTTGCTTGTAATTGCGGCAATTATTGAAGGCTTTTTGATAGCTTTGAGTGGATAATCCAATTATTTATATACCTTAAACTTTTATTTTTTCTTATGATTCAATTTGGGAAGGGAGGGGTTCATTATTTAGCTATTGTTTTGGGTTTATTGTTTTTTGTGCTCTTGGTTTCGGGGTTTATAGGGTTTGATAACTCAGGGGAACTAAGGTTTGGTCCCCCTTCTATTACTGCAAGACCGCCGTTTATCGGCGAAATTGAATCTACTGATTATTTGGTTGGAAACTTTTTCGGAAAGATTATTTTTTGGAAGACTTTTTCTGATGCTGAGTCTCATTTGTTTTGGAGAGAAGCAGGCTCAAGTGATGAGTTTAATGATTGCGAGTCCACGCCGCCCAGATATCCGGGTACGCTTCATACATGCCCTCTTATAAACGAGATAAATGGCCGCCCCAGTCCAGGAACTTATGAATTTTATATTGAGGCTAAGGATATTAACAAGAAGTATCTAGAAGATAATAATAGTAATTACTATCAGTTCGAGGTTTTAGGCAACCTCTCCGAGGCAGGAATTACCAAGATAGCCGATTTTCCTAATAATCAATTTATTTATTCTGATTATTCTTCAGATGGTTTTGATTTTGATAACGATAACAACAGAGAGTTTATCCTGAAGGAAAATGTTAACGTGAACTTAGCCAGATTCCATTTTTACGAAGCCCAAGGAGACAATATTTTTGCTCCAGTCGCTTCTTTCGATGTACCCGTATCAGCCGCAGGCTATTATGCAAAATTGAGTGATATTGATGATTCAGATGGAGATTCCCTTAAGGAACTTTTAATTACAGGAGTAATTCCAAGTCAAATGATAAGTTACCATAAAATTTATGAATCTACTTCTGAATCCTCTTATCCAAGTCAACTCTCATGGGAAATTTCTTATCCTTCAGGACAGGACTATGCTCTTGATGGGGCAATAGACGATTTAGACAATGACGGAAAGAAAGAAGTAATCTCTGTGAGATCGTTACATGGGTCGGATAACTTTGTTACTATTTATGAGAACACAGGAGACAACTCTTATCAAGAAGTTTACGAAGAAAACTTTCGTTTCAACCAATATAATGAGCAAATTGGCGCATTTGATACCTGTAACGATTTAGACAATGACGGAAAGAAAGAATTTATCATTGCTGGAGGAGGGCTTTATGGGGAACCAGATTTGAGGGTCATTGAGAACACAGGAGACAACTCTTATCAAGAGGTTTATCGTACTCCCTTGGTAGAAAAAAGTGGACAATTTGCCGTCCCTAAGTTTCTTAAGTGTTTAGGAGATGTTGATAATGACGGAAAGAAAGAATTTATCATTGGAGCACTTACATCTGGAGGAGGCATATGGGGATATGATGTATACTACATTTTTGAAGCGAATGGAGATAATTCTTTTACGAGAGAGGATTTGATTAGGGGAGGTCCGAGCAACAACAATTTTGGAGGATTGGGAGATGTTGTCATATCCGACCTGAATAATGATGAATCTGATGATTTGAACTCAATTCAGTATGGAACTTACCTATATTCCTTTGAGAAAACAAAAGAAAAAGGATATTTTTCATCATTTGGCCATAACATCTTTACAGGAGGTCTCCCAATTGGAGGGTTGTCTGGGTCAATTGCTTCAGCAGATCACGATAAAGATGGGAAAGATGAATTCTTATTTGGTGAATTTGTAGGGGATAATGAAAGAATAGTAATCTATGAATCTTAGATTTATTGTATTTGATTTAAATTTCTTCAGTCCTTAACCTTTAAAAATCTCTTGGTCTATTGTTAGGCATGGAATTTTCTAGTAAAAGTATTGAAGAGCTTGATGAGGAGAATGAAATAGAAAATGCTCGAAAAGTCGAAGCAGCTCTTTTTATCTCAGGTAGATTTTTATCCTTGCAGGAATTGATTAGTCTTACAAATATTAATCCGATAATTTTGAGGAAAATTTTAGGAGACTTGACGGATAAATATAAAGATTTCGCGATTAATGTTGTGGAAAGAGAAGGTAAGTGGAAGATGGATGTTTCTCAGGAATATCATGTGATGGTCAGCAAGCTTGCCGGAGGCAATGCAGAGTTCACAAGTGCAGAACAGGAGACTTTAGCGATAATAGCATATAAACAACCAATTAAACAGAGCGTTATTATTAAAATTAGAGGGAATAAGGCGTATGACCACGTTAAGAGTTTTGTTGAAATGGGGCTAGTAAAGAAGAAGAAAATGGGGCATACTTCTGAGCTTAGCCTAAGCGAAGAATTTTATGATTATTTCCAGACAGTTAAGGCAGATGCCTCTGAGATGTTAACTGAAAAACAGGATGAAGAACAAAAGCAAGACGGAAAGGTGGAATGATGGATCTTTATTTTGCTTTGATGTATATCTTGGCATATATAGGGTTGATAGCTACTTCTTTTTATGTGATAAATATTTTTTTGTATTATAAAAATATTCCTAAACCCGAGCCTAAAACAGATAAAAGTGTTAGTATAATAATACCTGCTTACAATGAGCGTAAGGGAATTGCAAGAACTATAAAATCTGCCTTATCTTTAGATTATCCATCTGAGAATTTGGAGATTATAGTAGTTGATGATGGGAGCAAAGATAATACCTATAAATTAGCAAAAAAATTTGAATCAATTAGTTCGAGGGTTAGGGTTTTTAGCAAACCAAATGGAGGTAAAGGATCTGCATTGAATTTTGGGATTCTTAGGGCGAAGGGAGACATAATTGTAACTATGGATGCAGATACCTTTGTGAAGAAAGATGCTTTGAAAATTATGGTTGGGTATTTCTATGATGAAAAAGTTACGTCTGTTTCTCCTTCTATGGGTGTATACAAGCCGAATGGAATTTGGGGAAGAATAGTTCAGATAGAATATTATATGGGTGTTTTCTTGAGAAAAAGTTTTGCAACTGTAAACGCTATACACATCACTCCCGGAGCTTTTTCTGCATATAGGCAGAGTTTCTTTTTAGAGCATGGAGGTTTCGATGAGCGCAACTTAACTGAGGATTTAGAAGTTGCTTTGAGGATTCAGAGTAAAAATGGAGTGATAGAAAATGCTGAAGATGCAGTGGCATATACTTTCTCTCCTGAATCTTTTAGGTCTTTGTTGTATCAAAGAAGAAGGTGGTATGCAGGACTTGTCAAAAATCTTTGGAATTATAGAAAACTTTTTGGCTTCAAGCATGGGCCTTTAGGATATCTCGTTTTGCCAGTTGCAGTTATCACCGTTATTCTTTCAGTAGTGCTTACTATCTATACTTTCACAAGGGTACTTTTACAGCTCGCTGACGATATAATCTTTTTGAAATCTATTAATTTTGATTTTGGAGGATGGATTGGCTTTAACACATACTTAATCCAGAGATTCTTTTATACGCTCTTTAGTAGACCTGTCTTTATCCTTGCAGTTTTATTTTTAGCTATGCTTGCTGTTTATATTCACTTTTCTAGGAAAAAAATGGGTTATAAAGAAGGGGTAAAAATAAATTTTGTACTTTTTAGTTTATTCTATTCACTATTATTCGCTTTTTGGTGGATAGTTTCATTCATTTATATTTCTTTGAACAGAAAGGTGTCTTGGAGGGAGGGTTTAGGATGAAGGTTCAAGAAAGATATTTTCTTAGATTTATTCTTTCTTTCTTTGTTGCAACTGTCCTTTTTAGTTTAATCTTTTTGTCAGCCTATTCTGTATCGTACTTAAATTATCAAAACATACAGTCGAAGAATAAGCTTATTCAGGAATCTTTAACAAGGCTTGATCAAATTATTGAAAGCCAGAGTTGTGATGATGAAATCTTGTTTGAGTCTTCTGAAACTCTTGACAGAGTAGGGTCACAGCTAAACCTTTTGGAAAACAGGTTCGGAAAAGATGATTTCAGAGTATTAGAACAAAAGAAAATTTATTCTGATTTAGAATATAAGCATCTACAGATAATAAAAAACTTTAACGGAAATTGCAATAAATCATTCCAGCCAATAATATTTTTTTATTCTAACCTTGGTGAAAAACAAGATGAAAGTGAAAATATGGGTTCTATTTTGACCACTTTCAAAAGAAGGAATCCAGAGATTATGGTTTACTCTTTTGATTTTAATCTTGAATATGAAACTGTCGATAAATTAAAGAATTTTTACAAGGTTACTGATTCTCCGATTATTGTTATTGGTGAAAAACAGACAGTTTACATAAGAAATATTGACCAGCTTGAAGAAATGACCTTATTGTGATTATATTCTTGCCAACAACAATTAATTTAAATACGAAAATAGGACTTTTTATATGGAAAGACTGGTAGAGGCGATAAAAGAGGGTGAGATTGTTCGGGTTCCTGAATCTCAGGCAAGAGAGGAAGAACTTTTTATTCTTAGAACTTTTCCAATAAGTGAAGAGGTTAAGGAAGAAAAGGTTGAGAAGGGAAGAACAATTGATTTTACTGATAAATACAAGAAGCCAGGTATGAGGGATGTTCCAAGAGTTGAGACCTGGAGAAAGAAGAGTTATCAAAGAAATAATGTTCTAATTTCTTTAAAGGACAATTTTCACTGGGATATTTCCAAAACAAGAATCTCAAAGGGTCTTTCAAGAAAACAGCTTGCCGAGGCGATAGGCGAGACGGAAGACAAATTAAGAATTATTGAAAATGGTGGTTTGCCTGATGATAATTTTTCTCTTATAAATAAGATTGAAAATAAACTAGGAATTAATCTTAGAAAAGATAAAGTAGTTGAGTCTGTGGTTACATTAGCTGAGTTGCAGAAAATGGATGAGAGGAGAGTTAAGATTGAATTAGAGAGGGCTCAAGGCTCGCAAGCAGATGAAGTAGATGACAATATGTTTGGTAATGATATTGAAGTTATTGATTAGAAACCTTTAAAAATACTCATTTTATCTGACTACTATGGATATAGAGATATTGAAGCAGGAAAAAGATATTTTGGAACTTAAGATTGATAATTCGACTGTTGCCGAGGTGCTAAGAGTTTATTTGAATGAACCGGGAATAAAGTTTGCCGCATGGAGAATTGAACATCCTTCAAAGCCAATTATTTTTAGAATAGAAAGTGATAAAGGAACTGTGAAAAAGGCAATCGCCGATGTAATTTCGGTTATAAATAAAGACCTAGATAAGATTTCTAGTTTTGCTAGGAAGTAGATATTTTTATAAACTCATTTGTTTATTATTATTTATGGAGGTGTTAAATGAAGTGTAACTGTACTTGGACAGAGTCTGTTCTTGCCCTAATAATCTTGGTATTCACATTCTGGACCGTTGCGTATTCAACATGGGTAATTGCAATAGCTGCTATTTTGCTTCTATTACATGCTTTAACTTGTAAGAGTTGTAAGAATTGTGATATGGGAATGGCTAAGTCTGAATCAAGATCAAGATCAAGAAAAAGAAGATAGGGAGTAATTTATTTTTTTATTTTAATTAAGTTTATAAGCTTTCAATCTCTTTCATCTTATGGATGATGGATGGTTAGCTGTTTTTCTCGTTGCTACTGTTAGTATTGGATTAATTGTAAGTGTTTTTTCAGGTATTTTAATCATCTTAAAAAGTCCTTCTCTTAGTCCTGCTTCTATAGATAATGTAAGTTTTGTTTCTATGTTTTTTGTTGTCTGGATTGCTCTGATTTTTATTGCTTGGTCTTTTAGAAAGAAAGAAATAATTCGAGGGAAAAAGACAAATAAAAAGAGAAGATAATTAAATTTATAACTCTCTAGACTTCTTATTTTTATGGCTAAAATTTCTTCAGGGAGTTATGATTTGAATAATTGGCTTTATGGGGGTTATGAAAAAGATGTGATAACTTGTTTTTATGGGGGACCTGGAACTGGAAAAACTAACTTATGCTTGCTTGCCGCAGTTTCACAGGCGAAGAAAGGGAATAAGGTTATTTATATAGACACAGAGGGAGGTTTTTCTTCAGAAAGAGTTAAGCAAATTGTTGCTAAGGGAAATGGCAAGGGCTTAGATGAAAAAGGAGTTTTAGAAAATATTTTAATTTTAAGGGCTACAAATTTTTCTGAACAGAAAAAAGCTTTCGATGATTTACTTAAAAATTTGAAGAAAGAAGTAAGCCTGATTTTGGTTGATGGAATGACTATGCTTTATCGTCTTGAGCTTGGAGATGCAAGGGATAAAAGTAGAGAAGATATCCAGAGAGTTAATTCTGAGCTTGCAAGGCAGATGAGAATACTCGCGGAGATAGCGATAAAACAGGGAATTCCAGTTTTAGTAACGAATCAGGTCTATAGTTGGGATGGACAAATTGAGATGGTTGGAGGAGATATCTTGAAGTATTGGAGTAAATGTCTGATTGAAATTGTTAATGATAAAGGAAGAAGAACGATGCACTTAAGAAAACACAGGTCGCTAGAAGAGAAGAATTTAACTTTTCAAATCTGGGATGGAGGGATTAGAAAGAGGGGATGGTTATAGATTTGATACAGAAAATAAACTCTTTCTTTTAAGAGTGATTAATCAGTCGTTTGTTTTCTGATACACAAACTTCAAACAAATTTTGGGCTTTTGTCCAAAGCAACACGTAGGAAGTTTGTGATAAAGATTAAATATGCTTGTTGGTTTTTTAGGTAATGAATTATTCGGAATTTATTGAAGTATATGAGGAGCTTTCAGAGACTACGAAAAAACTTGGGAAAACGGATATTCTGGCAGATTTTTTAAAAAAACTAAAAGAACATAGCGAATGGATTTATCTTCTGAGGGGAAGGGTTGTTGCGGATTATGATGAAAGAGAGTTTGGGATTTCAACTCAACTAGTAATAAAGGCTATTTCTAGAGCTTCTGGAATTTCTATAGAAAAAGTTGTGGAAAAATTTAGAAAGATAGGGGATTTGGGAGAGGTAGCTGAGGAATTTATTAAATTTAAAAAGCAAAATACTCTTTTTTCTTCCAAATTAAAGGTGGATAAGGTATTTACTAATTTAACTCGATTAATGGATACTGACGGAAAGGGTTCGGTTGATAAGAAGTTGGATTTTATTTCTGAACTTTTAACTTCTGCTTCTGGAAAAGAGGCTAAATATATTATCCGAACGTTGTTGAACGATTTGAGGGTTGGTGTCGCAGATGCTATTCTAAGAGATTCAATCGCAAAGGCTTTTTTTGAAAATGAAGATGAAATGAGAGATATTATTGATGAAGCGTATGACAAAGTTAATGATTTTGCAGAGGTGTATGAACGAGCTATTAAGGGGAAGAGTGCATTGCATGAAGTAGATATTAAACCGGGGAGGCCGATGAAGGTTATGCTTCCGGTCAAAGTTTTGGATTTGGATGAAGCCCTTAGAATTTGTGGAGAAACTGTTGCTGTTGAACATAAGTATGATGGTTTTAGGGTTGTGATAAGCAACGATGGGCGCAAAATTGACTTATTTACAAGAAGACTTGACAATGTAACAAAACAATTTTCTGATGTTGTTTCTGTTGTGAAAGATAATGTTAAGGGTAAAAGCTACGTTTTGGATTCAGAAGTTGTAGGTTATGACCCCAAGAGTGGTAAGTATAAGCCATTCGAGGCTATTAGTCAGAGGATAAGGAGGAAGTATGATATTGATAAATTAATTAGAGATTTACCCGTTGAAATTAATGTTTTTGATATTCTTTTTTATAACGGAAAAAGCACAATGGGTATGCCTTTTTTGGAGAGAAGAAAATTACTTGAAAAAATAATCAAGATTCAGGATAAAAAAATAAGACTCTCGACTCAGTTTGTTTCTAATGATAAAGACAAGATAATGAAATTCTATAAAGATGCCTTGAAAATCGGAGAGGAAGGAATAATGATTAAGAATATTAGTGCACATTATCGGCCTGGAAGAAGGGTGGGTTATATGGTAAAAATTAAGCCAGTAGTGAATGACTTGGATTTGGTAATTATTGGAGCGGAATATGGGACTGGAAAGAGGGCTGGAGGCTTGACGAGTTTTATTGTTGCATGCAGAGATGGAAAGGATTTTCTTGAAGTTGGAAAGGTTTCTTCTGGGCTTAAGGAAAAAGAATCTGAAGGAACTACATATAAAGAAATAAATAACCTTTTGACCCCATTAATTATTAAGAAGGATGGAACAATAGTTCATGTTAAACCAAAGGTTATTGTTTCGGTTACCTATCAAAATATGCAGAAGAGCCCAAGTTACAGTTCGGGATTTGCAATGAGATTTCCAAGGATTACCCATTACAGACCCGAAAGAGGAATTTATGATATTGCAACAATTGAGGACATAAAAAAGGAGGCTGGGAAGGAAAGAAGATGAAGAATAAAAAATTAGATTTGGATTTAATTGCTTCAGAGTTTATTCTTTTAACTGGTTTGTTTTTATTTTTGAATTCTGGAAATGGAATTTCTTTAAGCCCAGGAGGACCGGAATTTAGCCCTTATTTTTGGATTATTCTTGGAAGTTTAATTCTGTCTGTTGTTTTTGTTTTTCTATTGATTGTTATGAAAAATTTAAAAGAAAAACGAGTTTTAAATGAAGAAATGGCTAGTAAAAAGCATATTCGCAGAAGAAAGTAATTTTATAAATCCAATAAACCTAGGAATATTATGGAAGAGAGGGAATTGGATTATTTTTTGGTTTTGGGAATTTTACTTATTGCGTTATTTCTTCTTTCTTTTAATCCTATAATGCCTTTCAAGAGTGTTGCTGAAGGAACTTTTCTTTCCCCTCCAGACAATTCTGCCGGAACATGTAGCGATAATGATGGAGGGATTTATCCTTCAACCCAAGGAACTGTAGTGAGTAGTAATTATAATTATGGGAAAAATCTTGAACTTGCAGATGTCTGTTTTAATTCAAGCAGAGTTATAGATTATGGGTGCGCTATTGGAGATAATAAAACTTATGCGTATAGAACTTATGATTGTAGTTTAGGATGTAATTCTGGAGCGTGTTCTACGACAAGAGAAAGTTATTTTCTAAATGCTAATTTCAGCAATAACGGTACTGCTGATGTTGTCAAGATAACAAATCTCGCAAGCAATAATGCAGTCTGTGAAAATGTGATTGCTGGAAATGTTTGTGCTTTCGGAAATATTGATTTATCTGTTGATGAATTGTTTGTTTTGGGAGAGAATAAATGGGGAAGGTTTAGTTTTGGCAGTGCAGGGGCTCCTTTCAGAGTTGTTTTTGATGATTTGCATAATAAAATTACTCTTCCGATAGGGACTGAATTACCTGCTGATAAGTATGTCTTTAAAGTTCTAGACAAAGATGGTTCGTTATATGACAGAGCTGTTCAAGAAATTACTGCTTATTGGGAAAATGGAGAAATTAAGTTAAACTATAGTAGTATGCTTCCTTATAAGTCGCATCACTTCACTTTTGAAGTTATAGGGAGCCATCTCCAGATAAAGTTTCCTGCTAATGGAGGGGTTGCAACGATTCCAATTCTTTTTGGTTTTGGATCTGATTTTGAGGGTTTAGGAATCGACGGTAATCATTTATTTGTGACTTCAGGTACAAATTTTGTGTCTTATAATCAAACTCAAAATGTAACTGCTTTTTCGGTTTCAAGGAGTGGAGGAGGTTTTGTTAATAATCAGGGAATTGCAATTTGTGAAGCTAAAGTTGTTGCAAACGTAAGCAATTGTTTATTGGGAGATAAAAGGGAAATTAGTTATCTTTCAGATAATTCTTGTGTGACTAATTTACCTGCTAATCTAATTTATGAAAGATGCGATTATGAAGATAATGGGTTTATTGGAAATTTGAGCGATGTCGACGCCAATTTTAACTTTTCAGTATATGAAAATGGAAGACCCCTCAATTTATCTAAGAAATTTAATGACACTAGAAATATTGAAATTGACGAAGAGGGAGATATAAGAGTAGAATTTACTTTTGCTTTCAATAATACCGATCTCTATTTAACAAATCTTTATCTTAGAAAACAAGCAAATTCTGATAGCAAGGGGTATTTGATTGTCAATGGGCTTGATGTGAATAAGACGGTATATCTTGATAAATTAAGTAATGTAAGTAATGCTGTTTGTGTAAAAGACGAAGAAATTAATTCAATAAGTTCTATTTCTAATGATTGTTCAAAGGGTGGGGAGACGATTGTTCTTTGCGATGGAAACAATTCAACTAAATTTAGTTGTATCGAGCAAGGAGGAGATTATGAGGTTTCAGGTTTAAGGCACTCGGCAGTTAAGGAATTTCAGTATGTTCCTGGAAGTTGCTCTCCATTATGGAGTTGCAGTGATTGGGGTTCTTGTGTTTCAGGAAGCCAGACAAGACTTTGTACAGATTCAAGGAATTGTGGAGTTAATCTTGCTAAGCCTTTAGAAAGTCAGAGTTGTAGCAATGTTGTTTCTCCTGGAGTCAGGACTTGTAGTCAGCTTGGAGGAAAGATTTGCCAAGTCAATCAGGAATGTTCTATTGGGACTGAAAGTGCTAGTGATGGTGATTGTTGCAAGGGTATTTGTTCTAGCAGTTTTACTAAAAGCAGTTTCGGAGTTTACTTTTGGATTGTTGTGGCCGTATTAATTATTGGAATCATCGCAATAATTGTTATGATTATTTTAAGTCTGAGAAACAAATCTATTCAAAAAAGTCTAGGCGAATTTGATATTTCTTAGGGATTTATTTTTTTAAACTTCGACGGAAGGTTTATAAATGAATTTTATTTAAAAAGGGTATATTCTAACATGGCAAAATCAGATTTAAAGGTTCAAAATATTGTGGCTACAAGTTCTTTGGGAAAACCAGTATCATTAACAAAACTGGCAAGAAGTCAGAGCAACACAGAATACAATCCTGAGCAATTTCCTGGACTTGTTTTAAGGGTTCAAAAACCAAAATCAGCGGTTTTGGTGTTCTCTTCTGGGAATCTTGTGTGTACTGGGACAAAAAGTGTTGCACAAGTTAAAGAGGTGATTGAGCAAGTCATAAAACAACTTGCTAAAATTGGGGTTAAGATAACGGACAAACCAAAGATAACAGTGCAAAACATTGTTGCATCTGGAAGTATTGACGTTGACCTTAACCTCAATGTTCTTGCTCTTGAATTGGAAAATACTGAATATGAACCAGAGCAATTTCCTGGACTTGTTTACAAGTTAGTTGAACCAACAACTACTTTTCTTCTATTTTCAAATGGGAAATTGGTTTGCACTGGGACAAAGAGCAGGGTGCAGTTGGAAGATGCGATGACACAACTGAATAAAAATGTTAAGGCAGTTTTGAAGAGAATTGCTGGAAAGAAGGGTAATAAAAGTTAATTAGCGATTCCTAAAAATTGACTTAGTTTTGTCTGTTTTCCTGAATTCTTTATTAACCATGAGCGTTGCGTGAAATTTTCTACTTTCATTCTGAGTCTTGATTGAATATCTTGAAGAGATTCTTTTAATGTCTGGAAGACCATTGGTTTTTGTTGGAATGCAGTCCGGCTTGTTTCTCTTAATATTCCCACACCACAAGGAGCGTAATATTCTGGGCGTATTTCGCGAAATACTAGGCAAGAGGCTTGCCTTTTTATTCTTTCTAAGTATTCCGTCAAAGCGAGACGGTTAGCATAATATGCACCAGTTACAGAATCAGCATATTTTTTTCTCGGAAAAAAGGTTTCGTAATCTTGCCAGGCAGAAAAATTTTTCATAGATATTTCGATTACTTCAAATGAGTATTTGTCCGGAAAAAGGAGAAACTCGTAATGGTTTCCGAGGTATTCTACGTTGAAAACTTGGAATTCAGAGATTTCTGGAAAATAACGAATTTTTTCAAGCTTACTTTTTGAGAGAGTGTCATCTGTGGCCGTTATTGCCCATCTTGTTGGGACAAGTTTTCTGTTTTTCTTTAATCCTAGAAGGCCTGCTGAAAGTATTTTTATTATATTTGATACTGGGATGAATTTATGTAGTTCAAGGATTGCAGGTGAAGATTTTATTTCGGTGTCATTTACTAGATAATCTACCTTTGTTTTTATTTTAGTATTTTCTTGAAGAATTGCTCTTTCTAATGGTGCGGCTCTCGATATTAATGGAACTCTTGAATCTGGATGGTTTGTAAAATTTATTGGTTTTTTTAGTTTGAATTCTGTTGCCACTGATTTATGAGTCATTGCAATTTCATGAAAAACGTTGAGGAACTGGGATTCTTGTTTCTTTATGTATGTTTGAGTTCTGGAATAAATTAATTTGTTTCTTAATTGCATAATGTCGCCGATTTTGAGATTTTTTTCTTTCCATTGTTCCGGAGAAGACATTATTTCATTATTTCCATACGTCTCAGGAGATAGGATTCCTGTGTAAACATTTGGATAATTCCAGCGTCCTACAAATATCTCTGGAGGGGATGAGCCTGAAAATTCAGTTCTTATGTTTTTTATAGGAATTAAGAACGAGTGCTTCTTACAATCTTCTTGGCCGCAGATTTTGCATGGAGACATAACTTGAAAGGAATAAGTAGGTATTTATTGATTATTGCGCTTATCTAAACGTTTGGGTTATTTTTAGCCGGTTATAATGATAATGAGTTAGTCCGATGAGGAGAAATATGATTCCAACTGCGATTGCCGAATAGCCAAGAGAAATTACATTAGGAACAGATGAGCCGAATTGTAATAGGGCAAAACCAAATATTAGAGAAGCCATGGCTGTTCTTATATAAGCTAACAGGGTTCTTTCATTGGAAAGTAAGGTTTGTTCTAAAAGAAATTTGGATGAAACGCCTCTTTTCATTTTTAATAGAGGAATGAGGAGATTATAAATGTTATTTATCCTTTCAAATCTGAGATGCCTAGAAGTATAAATAATAGTCCTATCATTACTATAAACCAGAAGATTCCACCTTTAAGAAATTCCCATGCTGCGTGCTTGAAGTTCCAGAAAACTCCAAACCAGGATCCTGAGTACCATGCTAATAGTATTGGAACTATTACTAGGATAAGTCCAAGTAGAATTTCAGCCCATTTATCCATGTTATTTTTATTCTATTTCGGTTTATAAATATTGTTGTTTTTGATATATAGCGTTAGACTTAAATAGGTTGTTTCTGAAATTTGTTTATGTTGACAGATAAAGAGATAAATGAGATAAAGGATCATCTTGAGAGTGCACAGAACCCATTGTTCTTTTATGATAATGATGCAGACGGGTTGATGAGTTATATAATTCTGAGAAAATTTATTGGAAGAGGCAAGGGGGTTGCTGTAAGAACCCATCCTGGAGTCGATGTGGGTTATTTAAGAAAAATTCAGGAGTTAAAGGCTGATTATGTTTTTGTTTTGGATCAGCCAATATTAGGAGAAAATTTTGTTAAGGAGGTGAGAGATATGGGAATACCCCTTGTATGGATAGACCACCACGATACTGAGGAAAGTTATGAAGATGTATTCACTTATAACTCTGCTAAATCAGGGGATAAGAAAGCAGAGCCAGTTACTTATCTTTCATATAAAATTACAGGAAGAAAAGAGGATATGTGGTTTGCAGTTATTGGGTGTGTGGCAGATAATTTCATGCCTGATTTTTATGATGAGTTTAAGGAGAAGTATAAAATGTTTGCAGGCAAGGATATGAAGAAGCCATTTGATGTTTATTATAAGAGCGGAATTGGCTCTCTTGCCAGAGCACTTGGTTTTGGATTGATGGATTCTGTTACACACGTGGTTTATTTGCAAAACTTCTTACTCGAATGCAGTTCTCCAGAGATATTGATGCAGGAAATAGATTCTTACAGCAATTTTGGTAAAAAGTATAGAGAGATAAAAACTAAGTATGACGTTTTAGTGAATAAGGCGAAGAAGGATGTAGGGGATAAAATTTTATTTTTTATTTATGGCGGAGATTTAAGTATTAGTTCTGAAATTTCAAATGAGTTATATTATTTATATCCTGATAAAATAACTGTAGTTGCATATGATAATGGAGGAATATCTAACTTATCTTTAAGGGGAAATAATGTAAGAGAACTAATTGAGAAAATATTACCTGATTTTCCTGGGTCTACTGGAGGAGGACATAGAGATGCAGTCGGGGTAAGATTAAGAAGCGCAGATTTGGAAAGATTTAAAGAAAGCATCTATATGAAACTTTAATGGAAGAAATAAGAGTTGAATTGTATGGGCGAGTCCAAGCTGTAGGATTTAGACATTTTGTAAGGGAGAGTGCTGATAAGCTTGGCTTGAAGGGGTTTGTTAGTAATCAAGAGAACGGAAGTGTATTTGTTCTTGCTCAGGGAAGCAAGGAAAAACTTAATGAATTAGTTTTAAGCTTGCAAAAGGGTTATTTTCCTTCTTCGGTTTTAGGAATGTCTTATTTATTTTCTGAATGTAAAGAGAAGTTTAAGGATTTTAAAATTAAAAGAGATGAGGGAATTGTTCTTGATCAAAAAAAGAGCTTTTCTAATCTTGGAAAGAGTTTTTTTGGACATTTGGAGGTTCCAGGGCATGTTGCTGTAATTCCTGATGGAAATAGGAGATGGGCTAAAGAGAAAGGGCTCAAGGAAATTGAGGGACATCTGAAATCTGGCTCTTATGAAAATTTACATTCTTTACTCAACGAAGCTAGGAATTTAGGTGTGCAATACTTCACTTTATGGGGCTTTTCAACTGAAAATTGGAATAGGGGCATCGCAGAAAAGAAAAACCTTTTTGATTTATTCCTTAGGGTTCTTAAAGAATTCAGAAAGGATGTTGCAAAGGAGAAGGTAAGATTTAGACACCTTGGAAGAAAGGACAGATTACCTAAAAAATTGCTTAATGAAATTTTGGCGATTGAAGAAGAGAGTAAGGAATATAATGATTTTAATTTTCAGTTGTGTCTTGATTATGGGGGAAAAGATGAAATTGTCAGAACAGTTAATAAAATTCTAAAATTGGGAAAATCTGAAGTGGATGAGCATGTTTTTTCAAGCTTTTTAGATTCTGCAGGCATTCCTGAACCAGATTTGGTAATTAGAACATCAGGAGAGAAAAGATTAAGCGGTTTTATGCCTTTCCAAACTGCATATACGGAGTTTTATTTCGCGGATGAATATTTTCCAGATTTTGGACCTGAACAACTTAGAAAAGCGGTCAAAATTTATGGAATGCGAAAAAGAAATTTCGGGAAGTAGTCAAAATTTGTTTATCCTACATAATTTTTATTCTTTTATAATCCCCCTGTAGATTTTTGGATAAATAAAGTAAGGCAGAATTATAATATAAAGATAAAATAGTCTAACAAGTATTATCCAGCGTCTGATAAAAATGAGTTGTAAGAGATATAGAGAATTCTGGTAATTATAACACTTTTCCCCAGAATTCTCTAAAGGACAATTCTTAAAAACATATGCTCTAATTAACAGACTTGTCCATAATAATGTTTTTTCTGATGTTCCGCTCTGTCAAGGAGAAGGAGCTTCGTTGGCAATTCCATTTTATTATTTATCCTACATCTCATTATCAGAAATACTTAAATAGGGTTTTATCCTCTTTTTTTAATCTACATTTAAGAGGTCGATGGTGCATAGAAAATATATCAAGAGAGGAGGTAAGAGGTATGGCCCTTATCTTTATGAAAACAAAAGAGTGAACGGAGAAGTGGTTACTAGTTACGTCGGTAAAGATAAAAATAAAAAGAGTGAATTAATTTTAATTTTGCTTCTCATTTCAGTTATCCTACTTATTTTTATTCTGATAAATTTTAAAATAACTGGTTTTTCTGTAAACGATTTTAATGGAAATGAATTGACTCCATTTGATTCTGGAAAAATAACTGAAGTGGACAAAAACTTGGTTGTTAAGGATTATGAATCTGTTGATTCTGCAGAAGATATAACTGTAAAATCTAAGACTCTTCAGTATGGGGCTGTTCTTAACAGGCCGGTAAGATGGAATAAGAATATTTCTTTATCGCAGGAAAGCAATTTGTCTATTGCAATTCCAATAGACGCGACTAATGTATCTATTATTAGTATCTTTTTGGGTAATTTTACTAATAATATTACTCTTGCAAACGAAACAATTGGGAATATTACTCTTGCAAACGAAACAATTGGGAATGAAGTTATTAGTAATGAGACCACTGAAAATAAAACCTCTCCAGATGAGTTTAAGGATAAAAAATCTAAAGAAGAATTTAATGTTACAATTGTAAATGCTACGGTTGTCGATGTTGAAGATTTTGAGAAGAATAGCAAGGATGAGAAAAACGATGAAAGGAATGATGTCTATAAGAATAAAACTGAAGATAGTGGAAGCAACACTAATAATGTAGAAAGTTCTGGGGAGGACACTAATAGTCCTGATAATGAGGGAAGTAATTCAGGAGATAATCTAGATAGTCAGGAGGAAAATTCTAATGAGGGAGATAATTCTGCTAATCCTGATTCAAATCCGCAAGAAGATGAGACAAGTAACGCTGGAGATAATAGTGTTTCTACCGATTCGGGAGATAACTCTGGAAGTGACCCTGTCGAAGGAAGTGATTCTGCTTCAAATTTAGGTTCTGATTCAGGAGATGGAAGTGTTTCTGTAGGAGTTACAGGGAATTTTGTTAAAGTTATTAGCAGGGAAGATAGTAAAAGCGGATTTTCAAACTGGATTTCGAGAGTTTTAGGAAATCTTGGCTTTTCAGGGAAGGTTGTTGCGGAAGAGCTTAATTCTCAAGGACAAGAAGTGCAATTAGTTGAGATACATGATGAAGTTAAGGAAGTTGAAATTGAATATGAAACTCCTGCGCCATACAGCGAGGAAGAACTGATGGAAAATGGAAAGAGAATAAAAGTTTTTGGACCTGACAGTGTGCATTATGAAAATGTTCTTGCTTATACAACAATAAATGAAAGCTTCGGTTTAAAGAACAAGAATAGTGCAATGATAAAATGGATAGAAAATGATACTTATATCTCATACGATCTTTATGATACTGATGGAAATGGTTTGTATGATTATATAGAATTTATGGTTCCACATTTAAGTAACCAGACTTTCGATATAATCTTAGTAACTAAAGCAGAACATTTGGACTCTAATCGAACTGTTCTTTCGGATATTTATCCGGAAGTTTCACAATTGGATGAAAACTGGAGCGAGACGATTAACGAAGATGAGTATGTTCGTGTGACTTTTGAGAGGAATCTGACGAACGAGAGAGATATTACAGTATATCCGAGAACTGTTAATGGAACACCAAGTATTGATGTTTATGAAAATAATCAAAATGATATAATTGCACAATTTGATAGTTTGACGGATAATGAATATAATAGAGTAATTTTGACTGGTCTGCAGGGAGAGCAGGACACTTTTGATTTGCGAGTTTTAAATGGGGCTGTTGAGTTTGACCATATCGTTGACCCTGTTCTGGGAGGAGTGCCAGATATAAGTTTTGTTTCGCCAACGCCTGCAAATGCAAGCTCACAGACAAATACAGATATTTATGTTAATGTAAGCTCTAATTCGACAGGTAATGGAGATCATTATGCATTTACAGATTTTGATGATAGTTTGCTGGGATGGTATGGGATGGATAGTGCTAATTCATCTACGGTGTTTGATGAGAGCAGTTATGGGAATAATGGGACTTTAAATGGAAATGCCCAAATTAATAGTACTGGAATGTTTGGGAATGGAAGTCATTATGATGGGAATGGTGATTACATAAGAATAGATTCTCTTGATGATATTATTAATGGGAAAAACCCATTTAGTGTTTCGGGATGGGTAAAAACAACGGATACGACTGGGGGAATTGTATCTGATTTTTTCACTCCTTCTCTACCCTTTGCTATTTTTGGCTGGGAGACGGAGGTTATCTCTTCTAATCTAACATTTTTGTATACTTATGCTTCAGGTCAAGGATTGGCGCGTATTTATTCTAATCAAATATCTGATGGAAATTGGCATTTCTTTACGACGGTTAATAATGGTTCAGATATTTTAATATATCTTGACGGAGCAAATCCGACTATCTCAAGTTTACTTGGACAAATTTCTACTTCTATCAATCAGAACTTTTCTATTGGAGCCAGAGAAACTAATTATCTCGCCGGTTCAATAGATGAAGTTTTAGTATTCAACAGGAGTTTATCTGCTGGTGAAATCTCTGCACTTTACAATGCTACTGCAACGCAATACCAGAATAACTTCACTAATCTTGCCGTAGGAGATCATACATTCACCGCTTATGCAGTTGATATCGCTGGAAATAAGAATAGCACGGACAAGAGGACAGTGACGATAAATAATGCGTCTGCAGACACAACTGCTCCAAACGTGAATGTAATCTTCCCTACTGCTGGAGCAACTTACAATGCTTTGCCATTGAACTTTAATGTTAGTTTGTCTGAAAATGGCTCGGTTCAATATACCTTAGATGGCGGAATAAATAATATTACTATGACTGTAAATGGAACAGGAAACGGATTCAATTATACAAATAATTCAATTGCTGATGGAGCATATACTTTCAGGGTTTATGCTAATGATACTGTAGGAAATAAGAATTATTCGGAACAGAGAATTATGACGGTACAGGCAGGAATTGGAACAAATACCTGGATATCTTCATCTAATCAACTATTTGACAATGCAACTGCGTGGAGCAGAGGAAGAGTCCCAATTGCAGGCGATGATATTGTCTTTAATTCATCTGGAACAGGAAATGTGAATGTTACAAATAATACATTACCTCAAGATCTTGGTTCATTTACAGTTACTTCCGGATACACAGGGTCTATACATTTTAATGCTTTATTTGCCGTCGGGAGTTGGGGGGCAAATGCGGTCGGAAGCCAGTATTGGAATGTTACGAATAATATTAATGTTTCTGGAGGAACTATGAAGATTTATGGGGATTATGTCGGGAATTCAACTAACACGCCTGGATATAATTTAACTGCGGATGGGGAAGGACAGATATGGAGAAGTTTAAATGGGAATATAACAATTGGAAGTTCAGGAGTATTGAATGGTACAGGGCTAGGATTTGGTACTGATTCCGGACCTGGCTCTTTGGCAGGAGTAAGATCCGGCGGGGCTCATGGCGGTCGAGGTGGAAGCAATACAAAAGATCCTTATGGGAATGCAACAGCTCCTACCTCATTAGGAAGCGGTGGAACTTCTACTGGAAGCGGAATAGGTCGACCCGGTGGCTCTGCAGTTAAGTTGGAAGGGGATGTTATTTTGGCAGATGGTAATTTAGTCTTTGATGGAGTCGGCGGAACCACAAACACTAAACCTGGAGCAGGAGGCAGCATCTGGCTCAAAGGAAATGCGATTTCAGGAGACGGATCTCTAAGAGCAGATGCAGGGAGTTTAACAGGGTCAAATAATCCAGGAGGAGGTGGAGGAAGGATAAGGTTAGATTATACTAATCTATTGAATTATACAGGAAATATATCTGTTTCAGGAAGTGTCGGGTTTTCCTCTTCTGGGGACCAAGGAACGCTTACATTCACAGATAATATCTGGCCAATGGATTGGAATTTAACAGGAAACATAGGGCTATTGGGAGGAGATGCCGGAGACGGGGATGTTATAAATGTTCTTGGGAATTTTGATAGTAATGGATTCAATGTTTCAATATACGGAGATTGTTTTCTTAATGCATCTAATCCTATTACTTGTTATAATATAACATCTGACGGAAAAGGAGTATGGATTAATAGCAGTGGAAATATAACTATCTCACAAAAGAGTATTTTGAAGGGCACTGACTTTGGTTTCCCCGTTTGTGCAGGACCTGGATCTCCTCTTACCTGCTCATCCACAAAACATGGAGGATCGTATGGGGGTCTGGGAAGCCAAGGGGTAAGTACTTATGGAAATGAAACTGCCCCGACTTCTTTAGGAAGTGGCGGAGGAGGTGGAAACGGGGCGGCAGCGATTAAGTTAGAAGGAGACCGGATTATAGTTAATGGGACAATTTCAATGGATGCAGTTACTTCTACTCAAGGATTGAGGGGATCTGGAGGCAGCATCTGGCTCAAAGGGAATGTGATTTCAGGAGACGGATCTCTAAGCGTAAGGTCTTCGGACATAGGAGGAAACCTTAACAGAGGTGCAGGAGGTGGAGGGAGAATTGCTATCACTTCTTCTAATAATCTCAATTTTTTGGGCAACATAAATGCGTCGGGAGGATATGAAACCTGCCTGGGATCAACCCCTTGCATAGACCATGGAGGCGGAGGAACAATATTTATTAATTCTTCCAGTTCAATAATATTATCTGGCACTTTAGAATCAAAAGGGAAGTCCGGAGGAACAGTTAATATGACTTCTATTCTTTTGAACTTGCCAGGTATTTTCAATGCTACTAAATATATTAATGGGATGGCTGACGGGACGATAACAACTTCCTACACTGACTGCTCATCAACATTCACAGGAGTCTTTGATCCTGCGAGGATTGACGAGGGACCTGAATGCGACACGACAGGACTGGGAGTTACAATCGTCTTTCCGGAATCCGAGACATATGGTTTGAATAATTTGCCTTTGAACTTTAATGTTTCTTTGAGCGAAAATGGAAGCGTTTTGTATTCTCTAGATGATGGAATAAATAATATTACTATGTCATCCGTAAATAATCAGAACTTTAATGCTTCTAATTCAAGTATTGCTTCAGGAAATTATACTTTCAGGGTTTATGCTAATGATACTGTAGGAAATAAGAATTATAGCGAGAGTGTGAATTTTGAGTTTGATTCTATTGCCCCGGCAATCAGCTTTGTCTCTCCAACGCCTGCCAACGCAAGCAATCAGACGAATACAGATATTTATGTTAATGTTTCAAGCTCTGATGCAAGCGATCATTATAGTTTTGTGGATTTTGATAATAGTTTAGTTTTGTGGATGCGAATGGATGATGTTAATGCTTCTGGAGACCCTGTTGATTTGTCAAGTTATTCAAATAATGGGAGTTTGAGTAATGGAGCCATAATTAATTCTACAGGGTACTTTGGCAATGCCAGTTGGCATGACGGAATAAATGACTATATTAATACTAATGTTGGGTTGCTTAACGACTTAACTGATTTGAGTGTGTCATTTTGGTCCTATCACAAAGGCGGGAGTAGTAGAGGAATTTGGGGACAAGGAGATTCATCAACGAGTAGTTTTATGGAAGATAATAGGATTTTTTTCAGGGGCTCTTCTTCACAAAGCTGGTCAATTAATAATCCATTTATCACAAATACATGGCAACATATGGTTGTAGTTAGGAATCTATCTAATATTTATCTTTACGTTGACGGGCAATTAAATAAATCAGTCGCTATAACTGGAGCTGTAATTACAGATGCAACAACTAACAACTTTCTTATTGGAAGAACAGGTGCCGGCACGGGAGGAGCTGTAAGATATTTCAACGGCTCAATAGACGAATTCTTGATATTCAACCGCTCCCTATCATCCGCAGAAGTCCAATCCCTGTATAACGCATCTGCTACAAAATATTCGAATAACTTTACTGAATTGAGTGTGGGGAATCATACATTTACTGCACATGCGGTTGATACCTCTGGAAATAAAAACCAGACTGATGAGAGAGTTGTTGAAATAGAATCCGGAGACTTGGAGTATCCGATATTTTCAGAATTTACTGAAAATCCTGCGAATAATACTGTTTATGCTTCGGGGGTGAGCTATGAGTTTAATGCTACGGTGACGTCTACAAACGGAACTGTCCTGCTTGAATTTAATAGCGTTAATTACAGCACTACAAATATATCGGGTGTGTTTAGCGGGAATGTCAGTAACTTGGCGGTAGGAGCGTATAATTACAGATGGCACGGATATGGGAATGGGACAAATGCTCTTTTCAACTCTTCTTCCTTGAGGAGCTATACCATTGCCCAGGCAACTGGGAATGTTGAAGTTTATCTGAATGGAAGTGCGGGGAATGTGAGTGTTGAAAGAGGGGCTACAGTCACTTATAATGCTTCTGTGCTCACAGGAGAAATAAATACTGTTGTTTATCTTGATGGAGCTTTAGTTGCTAACGGAACAGCAACGACAAATACAACTGTTACAAGCGTTGCGGGAAGCATAAATATCACTGCTGTTCTTCCAGGAAGCCAGAATTATACAGGAGAGAGTGTGACAAGATGGATTGATGTTGTTGATACTGTCAGCCCAGGAGTAACTATTAATTTCCCTGCAAATGCAAGTTATGGATTGAACGACCTTTCTCTTAATTTCAATGTTTCTTTGAGCGAGAACGGAAGCGTGCAATATACTCTGGACTCAGGAATAAACAATGTGACAATGACCGGGAATGAAGGGCTGTTTGGAACTTTATTTAATGCCTCTAATGGCTCAATAGCTTCAGGGAGCTATACTTTCAAGGTTTATGCCAATGATACCTTTGGAAACAGAAATTATAGCGAAAGTGTCACATTTAGTTTTGATTCTGTTAATCCTTTAGTAATTATCAATAGCCCTCGTAACAGAACTTACAATAATCATTCAGCTATTGATGTTCGATACAGGGCTTCGGATGAAACGGACCTGGATACTGCATGGTATTTTGTTTTGAATTCTTCTGGGGCTGTGATTGTTGCGAATACGACGCTGACGGGAAATACAACATTTACAATGCCTGTGACTGGGAGTAACTTTACTTTCTTCTTATATGCTAATGATACTTCCAACAATTTGAATAATAGTGAGAATGTCATATTCCATATATTGAATGACAGGAGATATGTAAGATATGAAGGATTTTATGGACAGGGAGATACTACTAACTTAGATGGATTGAACGATTCACAATTGGCTAATTTGTCTGGCTTTATATTGCATAATCCATCGCATGGGAAGATTAGATTTTTGAGAAGTGTTGATTTGACTAACACAAATACTTCAAATAATGTCACAGACCTTGATTCATGGGTTAATATTACATCCAATAGAATTGAGCTTAATTCTACTGCTGCTTTGGGATTGAATGTTTCGGCGAATTTGACATTGCAGAATTTGACATTTACAGACCCTCGTGTTTTAAGAGATGGGGTTGTTTGTACAGATACATGTACAGAATTAAGCTATAGTTCTGGAGTTTTGGTGTTTAATGTGACCGGATTTTCTGTTTATACCACTGAAGAAACGCCTGCTGATTCTGGAGGAAGCAGTGGCGGAAGTTCAGGTGGCTCCGGCGGTGGAGGCGGAGGCGGGGGTGGCGGCGGAACATCTTCTGGAACAGCAGATGTGAAAGTCCTTACAGGAGACCTAGAAATTGAAAGCAGCCCTGGCAAGCCTGAAAAAAGAACAATTACATTGCGAAATGACGGAGATAAGGCAATAACTCTTTTGATATCAGGGAAGGGGTTTGATGACATTTTGTTGCCTAATGATGTAACCCTTGCGCCGGGAGAAGAGAAGGAAATAGACATGGAAGTAATATCGTCAGGGAAAAAATTAGAGACGGGAAGCATATTATTCAAAGATGGGGATTTTGTAGTGGCAAAGGTTGATGTTGTTTTGAATGTAAAGTCGGAAAATTTTCTGTTTGACGCATCTCTGTTCCTGGCGGAACAGTTCAGAAGAGTGAATGCAGGAGAGCCACTGAAGGCGCAGATTAACCTCAAGGAAGTCGGCAGACAGGTAGACAAAGTAGATGTTGTGGCAACTTATGTGATTAAGGATTTTTCGGGAAACAGCTATTTTGAAGAGAGCGAAACATTTTATGTGCTTGGAGTAAAAGAATTTGTCAAGGATATTCCTACAGACGATCTTTCTCCTGGCAGATATATCCTCGGAGTTGAAGTATTTTACCCGGGAGCTTTTGCTACAACGACTTCCCAGTTTGAAATTTTAGAGAATAAAAAAGACTTTTTGAAGAACCCTAGTTTGATTATAATTATTGGAACATTGATATTTATGGCTCTTATTTTAGGAGTAGTCTTCTTTAGGAGGAAGAAGATTTTTAGGGTTTCTAAACGGAAATAACTAATTTTAGTAAGATTTAAATGTTCCTTTCGACTTTTTTTAAGATGGTGTATTTAAAGAGGTTTAGTCCTAAAGTTAAATTATGTGTTGTTCTTGCATTAGTTATCCTTTTTATTAATTTTGCTGTCGCGATTGAGACAAGTAGCGTTTTTTTGAAGGTTTCTTTGAATAAAGGGGCTTCTTTAGAGAAGACAATTTTAGTTTCTAATACTTATGCTGGAGATTTAAATCTGGAAGTTCTTAATATGCCTGGGGTTGCATCAAATTTAGATATTCTTAGTTTGGATATTGGCGAGAAAAAAGAAGTAAAATTAAGATTTGATTCGAAAGAATTAGATCCAGGAGTTCATGCAGGGAGACTTAAGATTAGTGATGGAATGGAAACCTCATTTCTTCCAATTGTTTTTGAAGTCGAGTCTGAAAATGTTCTTTTTGACTTAAATCTTGAAATTCCCCCCCAATATATCGATATTAAGGCAGGAGATAAAATTTTTGCCCAAGCTAAGATTTTCGATCTTGTTTCAGGGGGAACTTCTGAAGGTCTTGGAACCACAGAAGTAGAAACCGAATATTTTATAATGGATTTTGAAGGGCGTGTGTTAAGCTCGATTAATGAGAATGTCATAGTAAACAAAGAGGCAAGAGTTACCAAATCGATTCCAATTCCTGAAAATATTGATAATGGAGATTACGTCTTTTTTTCTGTTGTTAAGTACAAATCTTCTGTCGGAATATCAAGCCAAATCTTTACAGTTACTAAAAGTAGTTCAGGCTCTTTAACTGGTTTTTTTTCAGGAGATTCTATGTTAGTTTTAATTTTAGTGGGAGTAATATTATTCTTCTTTTTGATAGTTGTCGGGCTCTTTATCTATATGATGCATGATAGGGATAGCCTTATTTTGGAATTGAAAAAGTATAACTCTTGGGAAACAAGAAAACAGAAAGAGCTCATTTACAAAGAAGTTAAAGGCAAAATGATTAAAGATAGGCGGAAGATAAAGGAAAAGGTTAGGAGTAAAATTTCGGTGCTTAAACGAAGGCAGAAGAAAAGAATGGAGGATTTTGAAAGATTTAGGAAGGAAGGGAATGTTAAATCAATGGAGAATAAAATAAAAGAGTGGAAAAAGCATGGATATAACACTATCGGGCTGGAGAATGCAGTAAAAGTGATTTCTACCAAGGATATGAAAAGACAGATTTCCAAATGGAAAAAACAGGGATACAAAAAAGGATAAAACCGAAGAATATAAAAAGAAAAAACAGGTCTATATTAAGTGTGAGGGGCTAAATTGCCAAAGACAAGAGTACAGATAAAAAAAGAGTTTGATGAATTTGCCGGCAAGATTGCTCGGTTGGAATCATTGAGGCAACAGCTAAATGCTTTAGATACAAAGGGGTTTGAAACAGATGCCAAACTCATAAGGGCAAAGCTGAAAGACATAAATGCAATTTCACAGATTACAAGGGAATTGATAGAATTAAGAAAAAAGATTGAAAAGAAATACAAATCTTCCCCTGTAATTTCTGCTGAAAAAAAGAAGGAACATGCAACTCTTTTGAAGGAATCTGCTTCTATGAAAAATAAAATTAAAGAATTACAGGATTTGATTAATAAAAAGAGAAGAATTTCGGTCAAGAAGCAGTTGAGCGATAAAGAACTAAAATATGTAGGCGATATACCTCGTCTTGAGGGGGAGCTTAGAGATTTAACAGAAATGTTTCAAAAGCACACATCTTCATCTAAAATAAAAGTTGATTCAGGAGTGGGAATAATTATAGACAGCAAGTTTGATGATTTTGTTCTTGCCGTAAAGGGAGAGATAAGCCAGAAATTAAGGGAGAAGGAAAAGCTTGCCGATAATGAGCTTGAGCACGACCTTGACAGCCAGAAGAAGATTTTTACAGACAAGTATAATATGCTTGCCAGAGAATTTCAGGAGAAATACAGGCAGGCCGTGGATACTAAGCTGAAGGAGGATGTCAGGAGAGAATTCAATGCAAAATTGAAAAACAGGCTGGATTCAGAGAGGAAGAAACTTATAGGGGCATTGATGAGGCAAAATGCCAGAAGACTGGCAGAAGAGAGGAAAAAGGCAAGAAAAGTTTTACAGGAGCATTATTCAGAAAGAGAGAAAGCGTTTGGAAAAAGTATTAACGCACAGAGAAAGGTGATTGCCGACAGGATAACAGCTTTAAAAACAAGGGAAAAAGAGCTTGTTTCAAAAGCTAAAGGGCATGATGAAGAAATTAAAAGAATAAAGGAGAGATATAAGAAAATGGAGAAGGAAGAACTTGCTAGGCTTGGCAGATTTAAGAGAGATGAGGAATCTGAATTTAAGAAAAGAATTGCGTCTGAAAGGAAGAAACTTAATGATGAGGAAAGAACCCTTGCAAGAAAGCATTCTGATATCAGGAAGAAACTAAAAGAAGAGGAAAAGGCGCTTAGAAAAAGATATTCTGAAAAGCAGTCGGCACTTGGAACCAGAGGAATGGCTTTGAAGGAAAGATTTGCCAGCCTCATAAAAAGGGAAGAGAGTGACAAGGAGAAAGAGCAGAGGATGAGAAATGATATGGGGGAGAACAGAAGGAAAATGGGCATTGAGCTTGAAACAGCCAGGGAAAAAATGATGAAAAATATCAAGGATATGAAGAAAAGGCATGATAACCTTATCCGAGAAAGGAAACAGGCTCTGGAAAAGAAGAATCAGGATGACAGGGCAGAGTTTGAGAAGAGCATGAGGGAGAGGAAGATGGTTATCATGAAGAGAATTGCAGATGCAAAAGACAGTGAAAGAAAAGCCTCTTTTGTCGTTGAGCAGAAAAAGAAATCCCTTGAAAATGAGAGAAAAGAGCTTGAAGCCAGGCGCGAATCATTCAGGAAAGAGGAGGAAAAGAAATTTGCTGAAATGGAAAAGAGGGAGAAGGGAAAGCTTAATGAGGAGGTCAGAAAAGTAAAAGAGGGTTTGCAGAAGCAGTATTCAGAAAAGGTTGCCAGAATAAGCAAAGAGCATGATGTCGATGTAAGGAGAGAGGTTGCTGTCAGGGAGAGGGAGATAAGGGCAGAGGCGGAAAAGGAAATGAAGGCTATGCTTGATAGGGAGAGAAATAGGCAGGAAGAGAAATTAAGGAAGAAGAAGCAGGAGATTGAGAAGCATATTATGGAGCAGGCAAAAACATTGTTTAATTAGCTTTTTAATAATACTAAACTTTTAATTTTAATCCTGAAAAAAACAAATGGATTTTACGATAATCTTTAAATTTTCTTTTTTGATTGACGCATTAAACTGAAGATCACTTGCAAGTTATTAGTTCATTTCATACCATACATTTGATAAATTTTCTTTATACTTCTTGAGAAAAACACTTAATTATTTTTTAGGGAGGTCTTCAATTCTATACAGTTGTTTGTTTCTTTCTTTCAGCTTTGTCCTGTTGCCTGCCCTTTCCTGAAAATAAACAATTATTTGATTATTCAGCCCTATATTATCTGTTACAATTGTAACTCTGTCTTCTAATCCTGCGGTCATAAATCAGGATAATATATCCTATTTTTAAATTTGATGATTTAAAGACTTCTTATTTGAAGTCTCATAAAAACAAGTAGCAACTTTTAAATAAGCCTTTTACAATTAGTTATTGAGGTGAAATATGGATTTACTTACTAAGCTTGTTAATCTTGACGGCGTGAGCAGTGATGAAAATGATGTCAGGAAGTTTATTGTTGCGGAATGCAAGAAATATCTTGGAAATGTAAAAATTGATAATATGGGCAATGTTATTGCCGTGAAAAATGGGAAGAAGCCAGCTGTGATGTTTATGGCTCATATGGATGAAATAGGGCTGATGGTCAGTTCTATAAGCAAGAAAGGGAATATTTCTATAAGTCCTATTGGGGGAATTGATCCTTATATTTTAGTAGGACAGAAGGTTTATATTAAAAATAATAAGGGCAAGAAGGTAGGAGGGGTTATCACAACGAGCAATATTTTGGATGGTGTTGATTTGGAAAGGAAGTTAAAGATGGACAGTCTTTTTGTTTTTACAGGGCTCGATAAAATTGAATTGAACAAGGCAGGGATTGATGTCGGAAGTTATGGGCATTTTACGGAAAGCTCTGCTTTTTGCCATTTGGGAAATGGAAACATTATCGGAGGAAAAGCACTGGATGACAGGATTGGATGTTATATCCTTTTGGAGCTAATGCGAAAATTGAAATCAAAAAACGAGATTATATTTGTTTTTACAGTTCAGGAAGAAATGGGATTGTATGGGGCAGAGGCGAGTGTTTTTAACTTAAAACCAGATTTTGCCATTGCTGTTGATGTGACTCCGCATAATAGTATTGATGATGCAATTACATTAAGAAGCGGACCTGTTCTCACTGTAAAAGATGCTGAAATGATAAGCAACAGAGAACTTGTTGATAAGTTGAAAGCTTCTGCTAAAAAAGTTAAAGTTAAATTACAGCTTGAAGTCAGCGAAACAGGAACTACTGATGCGACTTCTGTCTTTGCTGCAAAGGGTGGGATTCCAAGCGCCGTATTTGGAGTTGCCGTTGGAAATTTGCACACTTCTGTAAGCGTCGCTTCAAAGCCGGATATTGAAGATGCAATTAAGACTCTCGGGCAGTTTCTTAAAGATTATGCCAAATAATTGACTTTAATTACAGATTTATTTAAATACAGAATAGTTGTTTGCTTTTTATGGCTGTAGCGTTTGCGAGAAATATAGTGTATGTAGGCATTGCTGATGCATCTTATTACCTTAGACAGCTTGGCGTTGATTCGGATTTTATTCGTAACTTTCCAATCAGTCAAGGCACCTATGTCTATTCTACAAGAGGAGGTTCTGAGCTTAATTTTTCACATAATCCTCTTACTCTTCTTGGCGCTCTGGAAAATGTTCAATGTACACTTGGAGACATGCTCATCAAAGATTTTCCTTCGAAGCACCATCTATTTAGAAAATTAGTGGGACATAGAGGTTTGGATGACTATACTGCAAAGATATTAGTTAAAAGGTTTGGCGAGGGCAACGTTGCTCTTGCGAGAAAAGGGCGGGCTGTGAAAGTTAGTTAATCCTTCCGCAAGAAATCCTTGGCTTTCAAGCCAATGAATGAATTGCGGTAATTATTTCTACTAAAATAAATATAAAACAGGGAGAGCAAGTTGCTGCTCCCTGAACAACATTTGTAGTGGTAGCTTTCTCACGTAAATAAACTTTGCGGAGCACGACAACGCGCTTCGCGTGGAGATAAAAATGGAAACACAGGTT
>DANJ01000009.1 GCA_002497285.1 Candidatus Pacearchaeota archaeon UBA92 | reverse complement strand
ACATAAACGAAGTAGTTCGGATATTTGTAGTCAGGCGTAATGCCAATGCCATTGATAAAATCTATGGAGATAAGATGAATGGAAGAATAAAAGCTGGCGAAGGGTTGCTGATAGGAAATGCTGGTGAATATTACGTAGTGGCTGAATTATTAAAACGAGGTATAGTTGCGGCTCTCGCTCCTCGAAATGCTCCATCATTCGACATCTTAGCAACAAAAGAAAATCGCACTGTAAGAATTAGAGTTAAAACAAAATCTCAACGGTATTCAGATTGGCAATGGGTCACTAAGAAGGACGGTAGCATCTTTCGTGAGCTTTCTAAAGACGAAGATTTCACTGTTTTAGTGGATTTGGCAATGGAAACTAAAGATTTAAAATTCTATGTTGTGCCCACCCACCAAATTAATGTATGGTTGAAAGAAGATTTTGAAAAGTGGGTAAGAACTCCTGGTAAAAATAACCGACCCCATGATCCAACAAATAAAAAAAGAAATCTAAGCCAGGAAAAATATGCTCACGAATTAAGTAGATATCTCAACCAGTGGGAAAAATTATGGAATTGAAGATGGCACTACATCTGGCAGCGGATAAAAGAGAAATCAAAGATTTCCCCAAATTACCTTCAACAACTTCTTTTAGTCGCAAGACGTTAGCTGACAGCCAAGGAAGTTTTAATGAGCAATAATGAATTGATTCGCTACTTGGTGCAGAAAGGTTATGAATGGATAGTGAGTCAACGCAATCTTTATATTGTAACCGCTCAAGAACTTTCAGAACAAGATAGAACCTCTCTACAGCCATATTTTGAACCTAAAATCCTTGGTTTAGCAAAGAGAGAACTTGTTGATTACATCGAAAACCCTCCATTTTATCCAGAAGTAATGAAACTTGGAATTCCCAACGCTATAGATTTCACCCAGATGGCCGGAATTACCTTTATCGATTGTATCTTAATATCGCGTCGAATTTCCCATAATCAGCGATCTTGGACATCTCTTTTATTCCACGAAATGGTTCACGTAGTTCAATATTACTTACTTGGGGCACAGCGATTTGCGGAACTTTACGTGATAGGTTGGGCTCAAAACGGTTTTGATTATGGAAGGATTCCATTAGAAAGACAGGCTTATGATCTTCAACGACGATTTGATCAAGGAGGAAGTGTATTTTCGGTAGTACAATTATTAAATCAACAATTTGGGCACGTCAGCTAAGAACGCGTTTACGGTTCGCTATTGCCCATACAAATAGTTACGGTACTTCCGCAGGTACGTAAAATGTTAGACTAATCGTGTAAATTTGTGAAATATTCACACTAAGGTTATGGATGATGTCTTGAAATGTGAATTACGAGAAGGGCTTTCAAAGTTTCCAGTTTCTAATTATCTTCTTAAAGAATATCTTAATTACGTCATATGTCTTGAAAATGCTTTGGATTTTGACTTGGTCAATATTCTCTATAGAGACGATAAAAGTCAGTTGAATCAACTGGAAAGAATTCTAAAAAAGAATCTCCGAATTTTAGGAGTTGGCCAGGACGAATTTAAGAGAAAGTTTAGCTTAAGTCGCGATTTACTGAGTAAAGATGAGGAAAAAATTCACGATATTTTTGCAGAGATCCTGTCAGTTGTGCGTCTTTGTGATGATTTCGGTTTCAATGGACTCAAAAAGATTACAGCTCGTTCGAAGAAAGGCAAAACAGCAGATTTCATAGCGACCCGAGAAGATGATAAATTCGCTATCGAGATTAAGAGAGTGAGAATGTGGAAAAATTACTTAGAGTTTCCTAAAGATAAAGATAAAATCAGACACGAAGAAGGATATACTCTTGTTAACTGGGGTAGCCCATTGGATAAAGGAAGTGTGCTTGGGCAACTGTATGAAAAGATAAAGTCCAGGTCCGAAATTCGGGAACAACTTTTGAATACTAAGAAAGACTTTCAGTGTGATAAACTACTTGTAGTAATAGATCTCGGAGAGCCAGCTACAGCACTTTTCGAGAACCAAGATATGAGTTTTCTTACTACTAAACTTAAACAACATTTTAAACTTGATACCCTTCAATTTATATTTTTTAATGGCATTTCAGGAGAGATAATTTATTCTAACATTCCAGCCAGTCAGTGGGGAAAGTTGGGTAAAATAAAAAATAGTGAGTAGCAGGGTGGGGTAGTAGATGGAACAGTCAGAAATTGTTAGCTGAATTCGTATAAAGGTTGCAAAAGAAAGGTTAAGAATAGGGTAGAATGAAAAAAGGCGTTATCGATAGCCTCTCTCCAGACGAAGCAAAGAGAATTTTGAATATCTTGGTAGAAAGGGATAAATCTCTGAGGAAAGAGGCTGAAAAACTTGCAAACGATATACTGAAAGAAGTAGATATGGAAGGAATTGCAGAGGATGTATTGTTTGAATTAAATAACCTTGATGTTCATGAGGTATGGGATAATTCAGGGGGGAGATCGGATGGTAGTTATGTTGAACCAGGTGAGTGTGCAATTGGGATGGTCGAGGAAGTTATTGAGCCTTATGTTGAAGAGATGAAAAGGTATTCTAAATTAGGGTTTCATAAACAGGCGTTTGCAATATGTTGCGGAGTGATATTAGGTCTCTATAAATTTGAATATAAATCAACCACAGAATTCAAGGATTGGGCAGTAGATGCACCCGGAGAAATTGCTGGCTATATCCTTGATGAAGCAGTAAAGCTTAAGATTATTAAAAGGGATAATTTCAAGAAGTTTACTGAAGAATTCATTCCCAATTGGAAGGATGATTTGGCAAGGAATTGATGTTCGGAGTATTTAACGAACTGAATAAGGCACTTCGCAATATGGGATTTTCATTTCCTTCCTAAATAAACAATGATAGATGTTATAAAGTATTGTGAGGCAGCTGAACATATAAAAGAAGAGTTTGGCCTGGAAAAATCGCTGAAATATCTGATTGGTGAGAAGTTTCATTCTTGTCTAAAACAATTGAAATGGTCTTTATCTTCTGCAAAAGAAACAGAAGAAAAGCTAAAAAGAGATAAGAATTTTCCCGAGAGGACAAAACAAGATTTAGAGGAAAACTTAGAGTACGAAAAGAAATTAATTGCAGGGCTGATGAGGGATAGAGACTTATTTGTTTCCAAAATCCGTGAAATTTATCAGCCTTATGAAATCAAGGATTTTCTGGATAATATTATGGCATTTGGGTCCGCTGAACAGTTTTTAACAGAAGAAGAATACAGGGAATGGCTGGGCAAAGGGATCTTGCAGAAAAATGTTGTTGATGAAGCAGAGGATGTTTTAATACTGGAAGAGATGAAGCAACTTTTGTTATGAAAAATAAAGAGAAAAAAGAACGGTTAAAAAAACTGATAGAGGGAGCTACTATTGATACCTACAGCCTTGCATTACTCAAACCAACACGAATTTGCCAACTTAAATCTTGCCTGAAGTTGTCCGGTGACCAAATAGTGACCATCTTGTGGTGAAAATGAGTGAAATTCAGGGAAATCAGATGAAAT
>DANJ01000028.1 GCA_002497285.1 Candidatus Pacearchaeota archaeon UBA92 | reverse complement strand
AAATCTATTCCGGACAAAGCCCATCTCTCTATTCATTCTTCTATAATAATTATTCCAAAGTCTCTGTACATTGCCTGAAAAATCATCAAATCTTTCTTCTGGAAACCCGCAAATCAGATAAAGACTATCGTCTTCAGAAGACCTTATCAATCTTATTTCTTCATTCTCTTTCCTTACAGGATCCCACTTAACCATTCTCATTCCCTTTAATTCATCAAGCCTTCCATGAGAAGAAGGAAGATAAAAATCGGCTTTCCAATTGAGGTAATCGTCAATTAAATTGAGAACAAATCCCACATAACCATTTCCACCCCGATGAGATCTTACATTTTTCAGCCTAAAAATTAATTCATTCGTGGTCATCAAACGAAAAACTCTGCTTATTAATAAAGATATATAATGCAATTAAGCCTTTTCCAAAATTTCAGCTTTGATGTTTTTGCTTTTGCACAATTCAACAAACTTTTCTGCATCTTTCTCTGTACCTATAACTCCCGAGCCATAATGCATGGGAATTGCTAAATCAGGAGAAATTATTGAAGCTGCATCTGCTGCCTGTTCAGCAGCCATAACATATTTCCCAGATACCGGGAGTAAAGCAACAAACTTATTCCCATGTTTGCCATATCCCGTAAGTTTCTGCATTTCTGGGATAAAATCGCTGTCTCCGGAATGATAAAATACCACATTGCCCATACTAAGAACATAACCGACCCATCCTTCGCTCTTTGGATGATAATCTTTCTTGACATTGTAAGCCGGAATCACATCCAGTTTTATACCATCTAAATCTAATTTATCTCCTGCCTCAACAACTTGCAGTTCTATACCCTGAACCTTCATAACCTTACTCTGCGCGTCTGCAGTACATACAACGACAGTTCCCTGTTCAGCCAATCTTTCAATATCCTTAATAGAGCAATGGTCATAATGACTATGCGTAATCAGAATCAAATCGGCCTTCTCCTTGAATTTTTCATTTACATTGTAAGGATCTATGGCAATTCTTTTTCCATTTCTTATAAAAAATCCAGAATGACCTAAAAATAGCAATTCAACATCTCCTATCTTCATCTTAAACCATATAAATCACAATTTTTAAAGGTTGTTAATCATTGGAGCTGTGAGATTAATACGCCTAAAATTTGCAGTAATCAAGAAACAACCTGCTTCTTAATATCACAATTTGTCTCAATCCAAGGCAGATCAAAATCAGATATTTCCCTTCTTTTCTCGTCAATTATGAAATATTGCCTCTCCTCTTCAGGCCCAACAGGGGGCATCTGGTTGTCAATCCATTCATCAGGACACTTTTGGATTAGACCGTTGACAACAATTTCAAAATTATAATTGCAATGCCTTGCGTCATCCTCCTGGACAGGCTGCATTATTGGCCCAGGGTCAATGCACATAGCCATCCCACAGCCAAAGCACGATTCTTCCAGTGTATCTGGCTCTCTCATCATGGATATCCCATCTTCCCTCCAGTTAATATCTTCAACAAAATTCATCCCGTCTGCATTGCATTGCCTCGGATAACTCTCCATTATAGGGAATCCTGCTTCCGCACATTCCTCAAAGCTTGTTATTAGTGGATTCAAATCGCTATAACTTATAGCTGCAATAAGCAATAGGATTGCAATTAACATAGATGCAATAAACAAAGTAATTTTATTTTTCTTCATATTTTCTACAATCAGATAGGGCTTTGTCTTGTAGGCTGCGGCACATTGCAAGCAGTCATATAATCTGGCCTGGCATCAACAGAAGACTCCTTAGCATCTGGATTAAGCACGACATTGAAAGTATGTTCAATATGTGGAGTAAAATCATTCCATTCCAATTCTCTCGATGCGACATCATTCATCAGCTTCATTATACCATATTCGTCGCTCCTTTCTCCATTTGGTGAGACCATAGGCACGGTAAGAAGTGAATTTGACAATCCATGCACTCTCACTTCCCTATTACCCACTTTCCTATGCTCCCATAATGTATAGATATACACATCCTCAATCTTGCCTATATATTGTGAATATCTGTGTATTGACTGGCATAAATTCAAAAGCTTAGCGTCAAATCCGGGCTCACTCTCTTCACCTAATCCTCCAACAGCTAACAAATCCTCTTTATTTGTCGCAGGCACTATTGCAAGATCCATTCTTGGATACCTGTTCTTATAATGGTCTATCAATTCCAAAGTATCCCTGCAAGTGTCTCCATTTGTATAATCGCCCCCAGGCTGATTGCAAGGATTAATATTATTATAATAAGAAAGCCTGTAATCCACATCTGCAATCTCCTCGCTAAGAACTCTGATGTCATTACCATCCCATCTTCTTGTGCTTGGACTTCCTGACTGTGGCACCATCGTGAGTTCTGCATTCGGGTGCTCATAAAGCAAATCTCCTATTCTCCAAGCATTATACCATGTCCCGAAACTTCCCGCAGAGCTTCCTGCCATCATGATTTGTGCCCTGTCAAGGTCAAAGTCCCTATCTTCCAAAAGTTCAAAAGTCTTATCTAGGCCTGCCTCAACATTTAAAGCGCCTCTGTGTATTATCTTGATATAAAACTTGTCTATCTTTATCTCCCCGTTTTCCTCATGTGTCTCAACTCTTACATATGGATATCTTCTTTCAATCTGCTCAAGATTTATTTTATTATCATTCAGCAGCCTTTCATACACCTTCACCATCTGTGTTTCCGAAGTGAAATCATACTCTATTGGCTCTGTCAATCTTCCTGAATGAAAGTCCTGCGTACAATAGGGAAGAATAACCCAATTAGCATCTTTAACAAACAAGTCGTTGTCGGGATGATCCAAAAACACGAAACTCGTTTCTTCTGCAAATTGTTTAGGTGGACTTATTAATCCCAGAGCAAAGCCCACATTAGTAGTAAATTCTCCATCACGGGTAATCATAGTGTTTCCACCTCCAGGCATCCATATCACCAGCCTGCTGTTTGCTTTTCCATCAATCTTTGCAGGCCCAGGAGAAAAGCCAATTACATATTCTTCTCCATTTCCACACTTTCCCCCAGGAACTGGAATTACTTGCCATGACCCCCTGTCAGAATTTCCAGTATCTCCTCCATTACTATCGTTATTACTTCCGTTATTACTTCCGTTGTCCCTATTTTTACTAGTTTTGATTAAAGCAAATCCAAGAATTAAAATAACAACTATAAGAACAATAATAACTAAGACGACAATTATGCCAACATATAAATTTTTTTCGTTCCTTTTCATATAATCCTCTAGTAAAAGATAAGTTAAAAACCTTTCTAGTTATTTCTTACTTTTCTTATTCTCAGAATCAAGCTTAACTCCAAGAGTTTCCAGTTCTTTCAAATGTGCTTGCATTAGTTGCTCAGTAACTCCAACTAATCCAACCAGCTCATTCCTCTCAGCAATCAAAGTATTCAATGCTCCTTTATGGTACCCTATCTTTTCATCCTTAGACATTTTCGCTTCAGCCATAAATTATATAGAAAAAGAGATTACTTAAGTCTTACCACTCTAAACTCTTCAATTCAACTTCTTCATAGACTATTACCTTTAACTCATAAAACTTGATAGTATCCTCAACTTGGTCATCAAAATACCTAAGTTGATAATCTTTATCAGTCTTAGAATCAAATAATTCAATTAGCATTTCCTTAGTTGTCTTGTAATCCTCAAAAACATAATGAGCATCTACTTCTAACTGCATTCCATTTATCTTTACTTTATCACCTTTCTTCAGTTGTGCAATCGGCTTTGATGATTTTATTTTCATATCCAAAAGAAAAATAATTAGTTAATAAACTTAACTTTCACCTTGCTTTTATTACTTATATCAATAATGGTTCCTTGTCCTTCATGAACTGATCCAGGATTAATACATAAAGTTTTTCCCAACATTTGCTCGCCTCTTCCTTCATGAATATGTCCTCCGACATGAATCACAGGATTCCATTTATCTATCGTTCTTCTAACTAATTTAGAGCCATAATGTTTCCCTCTAACAGCCTCATAAGCATGCATGCCAATTTTATCCAGTCTTGTGTTATAAGGCACATTATGAGAGACAAAGATAACATTCCCTTCTTTATTTTCTTTTCTAAATTTTTTGAATAATGAATCCAGTTTTTTCTTATATCTTCTAAATGCTTTGCTCTTAACCTTGCCTGGAGAAGACCCCCCATAAGCACCAATAAAAATAAGGTCCTCAAACTTAAAATAAGAATAATCGAATCTTTTTATGTTAGAATACTTCTTCAAGATAGGATTGAGAAGCTCCTGCCTACGTAAATCTTTCTTAGGAGGTTTGTCATCCTGAGAGTCAATTAAAGTGGTATAATCCACATTTCCGACCACAGTTATCACAGGAACCTTAAGTGAGTTTAGCCTCTTTATGGCTTCTTCCCCTAATTTCAAATCTTTTTTAACAAGATTTTCATATTTTTTTCTTCCAATTACATCCCACAAATCAACATCCGTATGATAACAATGTTTAAACCACAATTTCCTATAAATAAATGGAAAAAAATCCCCATTGCTAACAATAAGGTCTATTTTCTCTTTTTTTATAAGTGTCTCGAACTTTCTAGGAAACTTTCCATGAAAGTCGCCTATAGCAAGGATCTTCATAATCTAATTTAGAAAAAATACGTGATACTCCTTGCCCTAAA
>DANJ01000024.1 GCA_002497285.1 Candidatus Pacearchaeota archaeon UBA92 | reverse complement strand
AACCTGTGTTTCCATTTTTATCTCCACGCGAAGCGCGTTGTCGTGCTCCGCAAAGTTTATTTACGTGAGAAAGCTACCACTACAAATGTTGTTCAGGGAGCAACAACTTGCTCTCCCTGTTTTATATTTATTTTAGTAGAAATAATTACCGCAATTCATTCATTGGCTTGAAAGCCAAGGATTTCTTGCGGAAGGATTAAAACAGCTTTTTTGTAATAGTCTGGATTTTGAATATTTGTTCCAATATGTAAGTGAAGTCCTTTTAATTTCAAACTATTGTGTTCATTAATTATTTCTTTAACAACCGAAAGAGATTCGCCATCTTCCAAAGAAAATCCAAACTTGCTCCAAGGTAATTCTCCAACCTTTAAATTGACTCTAATACCTATATTTATTGTTTTATTGAGACCTTTCGCAATTTTGCTTAGATTGACCAATTCTTCTTTATTGTCTACATTAACAATGCAAGAATCTTGCACATATTTAGTTAATTCATTAAATGGTTTATATGGTCCATTTACAATTATTTGTTTTCCATTATAGCCGATAGACTTAGCGATATCGTATTCGAATCCAGAAATGACTTCTGCTAAAACATTCTCTTTAAATGCCAATTCACAAACTCTTTTTAGATAGTTTGTTTTGAAAGAATATGCCAGTTTAAAGTTACTGTAACTTTTTGTGAAGGCGTCTCTTACCTCATTTATTCTTTTAATGAACAAAGATTCATCTAATAAAAATAAGGGGCTTCCAAATTTTTCTATTAATTCTTCCGATTTTTCTTTAGTCATTTGTATAGTCATTTTATTATATTTTATTTATTTTTATTATATTTATATACTTATCGATTTTGTATTTACTTTATAATTAAAACAAATGGTAGAAAGAACAGGTCTAATACCTGACGTTTACTTAACAGCTCAGTAATTAGTTAATTTTTTATACCTTCTCCTTTTCTTTTATTGATGAAGAAAACATTTTACGTAACCACTGCAATAGATTATGTTAATGCTGAACCTCATATAGGCCATGCATACCAAAAAATCGTAGCTGATGCTTTATCAAGGTGGCACAAACTTATTGGAGAAGATGTATTCTTTGTAACTGGAACTGATGAACACGGCAAAAAAGTAGCAGATTCTGCAGAAAAAATAGGGAAGAAACCAAAAGAATTTGTAGACAATGTTTCAAAAAAATTCAAAGAAGCATGGAAATCATTGAATATTGATTATGACAGATTCATAAGAACGACAGATGAAGACCATAAAAAAACAGTAATTGAGTTCATAAAAAAATGCGAAAAATCTGGAGACATATACAAAGGAACTTACGAGGGCTATTATTGCGTCGGTTGCGAAGCTTATTACACAGAAAAAGACGCACCAAATTTGCAATGCCAAATACATAACAAACCATTAGAAAAACTAAAAGAAGAATCTTATTTCTTCAAGTTATCTAAATATCAAAAATTTCTGTTGGATTTATATAAAAAACACCCTGAATTCATTCTTCCTAAAGAAATAAGAAATGAAGTAATAAATAGAGTAAAAAAAGAATTAAAAGATCTTAGTATAACTAGAACATCTTTCGACTGGGGAATACCTTTTCCTCTTGAAAAGAATCATATTGTTTATGTCTGGTTTGACGCACTCATTAATTATTACACTGCAACAAGACAAAAGGGAAAAGAAAAATACTGGCCTGCAAATATCCACTTATTAGGAAAAGATAATACTTGGTTCCATGCAGTTTACTGGCCTGCAATGCTAAAATCCGCTGGTTTAGAATTGCCAATAACAACTTTCAATCATGGCTTTTTGACATTCAACGGAAAAAAGATATCCAAATCTCTTGGAAATGCGATTTCAATTCAAACACTAGTAAATAAGTATGGGGCAGATACAGTCAGGTATTTTTCTCTTAGACAGTTTCCTTTTGCAAATGGTGATGATGGTGATTTTTCAGAATCTGCCTTGATAAACAGGAATAACAGCGAACTAGCAGACAAACTCGGCAATCTAGTGTCCAGAGTCTCTGCCCTAGCGGAAAGATATGGCTTAGAAAAAACTAAAACAAATAATCTTGAGATAAATTCAACTTATAAAGAAGTTTCCAACCACTTAAAAAATTACGAATTAGACAAAGCATTGAACGAAATATTTGCATTCATAGACAAATGCAATGAGTACATTCAAAACAAAAAGCCATGGGAAACTAAAGACAAAACAGTTTTGTATGAATTGTCAAACGCAATCAAGGATATCTCAATTCTTCTCTTTCCATTTATCCCAGAAACTTCAGAAAAAATATCTAAAGTCTTCAATTTTAAAATCTCTCTTTATGAATTAGAAAAACCATTAAAAATAATAAAGATTAAAAAATCTCCAATTCTCTTTCAAAAGATAAAATGAGATTATTAGAAAGAAAAGAATACATTGCCCGTAATATATATTGGTGTGACACTTGTTGTGATAGTATAATGCCTGGGGAGGTATATGAAAGAGATGCTTACATTGCAGAAAGAACTTCAGTTGAAAATCTCAAAATGACTAAAAAGAAGAGAATAGTTGTATTTAGGCATCATGTCATACCTGGTTGCAATCATCCTCCAGAACCAGATGAAGAAGATTCAATACATAACAGAAAAAGTATAGACGTTACTTCAAAAGTAGCATAACTGCAAAACAATAAAGTCTAAAAAGCCATTTTCAAGAGAATAGGAATGACTGAACCAAATTTAGGAATTATTCTAAAAAAAATAGAAAGGAAAGCTGGAAGACCATATGACTCTCAAGTAATAGATGAAGCGAAAATTGCATTAGAGAGAATAATGTCTAGAACTACAAATAGAGCACAATCAGAAAACACAATCTTTCAAATATTAAATGGTGTAGCGGATAATATTTCCTCATTTTATTTAGCTCCAAAAACCGTAGTCGAGATGATAGACGTTAGGGAGTTAGGAAGAATAGCCTTAGAAAGAGCCCAAGATGATTATAGAACACAATTTGCAGATGGCTCTATCACCTCATCGCAAGCTGGAACTATAATTAGAGCAGTATATTTGCAAGGAGAAGGTAAAGAAAGAATAAACCAACATCACCTAGGCTACACATCGAGTGGGTTAAAGCCTGCAAGCACACATATTTCGACAAGTAGAGACCCTTCGAATAGAACTTCAAGACAAGGTTTCACATAAAAAACTAATTAAACTCAATTTATCTCAAAACGTAGTGAACATAAAAAATAAAACTGTCTTAGTGACAGGAGGAAGCACGGGAATAGGAAAGGCAATCGCAGAAGCTTTCATTGCAAAAGGCACAAAAGTAATTGTCTTTGGATTAAACAAACCCCAATACTCGTGCGAATTCTACAAAGTTGATGTTTCCAAAGAAAATGAAATAAAATCCGCATTATCCAAGATAAAGTCGTTAGATATCTTAGTAAATAATGCTGGAATCTTCACTGGAAGTTTAGTTGAAGAGACAAATATGAATGATTTTGATGAAGAGATGAATATTAATTTTAAAGGCACATTTATGACTTGCAAATACTCAATCCCTAAAATAAACAAAGGCGGTTGTATAATAAACATAAGTTCAATACTTGGAATCAACCCAAGAGCAGAAGCTTCCGTTTATAGTGCATCAAAAGCTGCAATAATAAGTTTGACAAAATCTCTCGCCTTAGAGCTTGCTAACAAACCAATAAGAGTAAACAGCATAGCTCCTGGAGTAATTGATACTCCAATTTGGCAAAAAGGAGTTAGTTCCAGAGAAGAAGGAGAAAAAGATTTGAAAGAGAGTGCTTCAAAACATCCACTAAAAAGATCTGGAAAACCAGAGGAAATTGCCCATGCCACAATTTTCTTAGCAGAAAATGACTTCACAACAGGTGCAATACTTGCAGTAGATGGGGGAGCAACAATTTAATGACAAAGGACGAAGAGAAAAAAATCAGAAAATCTGTATTAGATATATTAAGAGAAAATGAATTGCTTTCTCTTGCAACCTATAACAAAAGAAAAAAACAGCCAAGTATTTGCTCTCTTTATTATACCTATAATGAAAACCTCATAATTTATTATTGGAGTGAAAAAAATGCAAATCATTCTAAAAACTTAGTGGATAATAGCCATGTTGCAGTAAATATTGCTAAATCTACGCAGGAGTGGGGTTCATCACTAAAAGGATTGAAAATTTATGGAACTGTTAAAGAAGCAAATAATAATGAGTTATTCATTGGAGGAATGCTTTATATTAAGAGATTTAAAGGTGTGAGAAAATTTGTAAAAATTGCTAAAGACTTTAACTCTAAAATTTTCAACTCAAAATTATATGTGATAAAGCCAATTAAAATTATAGTTCTTGATGAGAAACAATTCGGAAAAGAAGTTTATAAAGAGATAAACATAAAATGACAAAAGAAAAAATTTCCTATTCAGACTTCCAAAAACTAGACTTAAGAGTTGGTAAAATTCTGAAAGTAGAAGACCATCCAAACGCAGACAAACTATTTGTTTTGACAGTTGATTTAGCAGAAGATTCTCCAAGAACAATTGTAGCAGGATTAAAAGCATTTTACGAAAAAGAAGATTTAGAAGGCAAGAAAGCAATATTTGTTGTAAACCTTGAGCCTGCAAACCTTAGAGGAATAGAATCGAACGGCATGATTTTAGCAGCTTCAAACAAAGACAAAGAAACCGTAACAATCCTTAAACCAGAAAAGGACCTAGAAACTGGAAGTAAGATTAGCTAAAGACTTTTTATAATTTCATGGAGTCTTTTAGATTCTAAATCTCCAAGAGGTTGAACAAAACCAATATAGTCTATTGAAACTCCTTCGGGTGCATAAACTTTTACTTCTTTATTACCTTCAACAGATTCTTCAAGTTTAAATTTATTAAGAAATTTATTATTGACTCCTATTAGTACACCCTTTAATTCCTCCGCTCTTCTCAGAACATTTCTCCAACCTATCTCATCAGCTTTTGTAAAGTCAAAACCTTCAGCTTCAATAGTTTTGCGACTAACCGAACCAGCCAAAATAGTACTTGAGTTTATCTCCCCTACAAATTCCCTACCAAAAATATCAAAAAAATATTCTTCTTTTTGATGAATTCCAGCATAGGATTCAGCATGTCTAATAGAAGAAGGTCTAGAAAGTTCAGGGCAGAGTTTATCCCTTATAGGATGCTTTGCTAATGCTAAACAATTAGGTGCAAAAAAAAGATATCCGCTATATACTGGATGATTCCCAGAGAAATTAAAAAAACGCGAAGAAGCTAAAGAGCCAGTTTCAAATAAAATTTTTACTGCCTCAACTGAAGTTCCGTGATATAAAGGTGCATAGTCATAGGCCTTGCTAGAAGGTATATCATTAACAAGAGATTTTGCAATTTTTTTACTAACCAGTTTACCCATAAAAATCAATCAGAAAAACCATATATAAACCTTTCTAATTTAACTACTAAAGAAAGATAACAAATAGAACTATCTTGCAAACATTCTTGCAAACATTCCAGGCTCATTATATTTGACATTTGCTATTTTAGCGGCTATTTTCTTATAAGCAATAGATGCACTAGAATTTGGATTTGTATGTACTATTGCATCTTTTTTTGACAAAGCAGTTTGCATATTTCTGTCCTCAGGAATAACTCCAAGTATTGGAACTTCTAAAATATCCCTTATATTTGAAATAGACATCTCACTATTTCTGCCTTTAACTCTCGTAACAATAACTCCCTTAACTTCCTTGCCTTGTTCTTCAATAAACTTAATAGTTTTCAATGCATCTGTAACAGCCGGAACTTCTGGATTTGTAACTATAATTAAATCATCCGCCGCTTCAATACAACCCAAAGCCTCATCTCCTAACCCTGAAGCACCATCATAAAGAACAAAATCATCAGCCAATTTTTTAATTTTTTTAGCAGCATCCTTGAGTTTACTATGGTCAATAGACTTCAAATCTTTAACAGATAAAGAACCCGGAATAATTCTCGTTCCGGATTCATGTTCATAAATAGCATCTGCGATTTTAGCCCTTCCAAGCAAAACCTGATTCAAACTTACCGGAACAATAGGAGTTCCAAAATGCAAACCCAAATTGGGAGTTGTAAGATTTGCATCCGCAATTATAACATCCTTTCCAAAATAGTTCAAAGAAGCACCTAGATTAATAGTAGTGGTTGTTTTTCCCACACCACCTTTACCTGAAATTATTGAAATTAACCTTGTCATTCTATCTAAACTCTTTGAGTAAACAAGATTATTTTAAATAGCTTATAAACCTTTCTAACAAATCAAAATATTCTTTTAATTTATCGAGATTAACATTTACAATCTTGCCTTTGTAGGTAACTTTTAGGTTGACACCTTTTCTAAATTCATTCTCTCTTATCTTATCTAATTTTTCTATATCCCTAAACATTTCATAAAGTTCCAAAACTTCCAAAACAACTTTCTCTTTCTCATAAATCTTCTTCAACTGAACTAATTTAGCCCTTGGGGCATCAGGGACAGATTTCCACTTTTTTTCTTTCTTTAATCGCTTTTCCAACTTGTCAATAGCCATTTCAATCATGACTTTCCATCTAAGAAGTAAATTTATAATTACATCGCAAGTTTTTGTGTACTTTAAACTCACGTATAATAGATGATCTGCGCTAATTTTTTCCTTTATAATGTTGTCCATTCACGAAAACTACTTCCCCCAGAAGCATAAGTCTATACCCAAAATAAGTATTTATATCTTTCTAAAAAATTCCTCTTCCTACTTTAGAGTTATTCCAATTAAATTAAAAACTTTCCTCCTTTGTAAATTAGGATTTCTTTACCATCCTCCAAAAAGGCATTGACTTCCTTATACTCTGTGGATATAACATCTGTGTGTACAACACTTTCATTATAACCCATCTTCTTCCACTCACTCTTGCTGATTTTAGCTACATTCCCAGGATAGGACTCTTTGTAAGCCTCACCTAGGGCTATATGCATATTCCCAAACTCACCACCTATATTTTCATCAAATAAAGTTTCAGCCATAAACTTTGTGATTCTACTCAATCTTGAATCTGTCAAAGAAAACTCGCCTATTCTATCAGCACCTTCAGTTTTTATCATCTCTCTCAATACATTCTGACCTTGTTCAGCTTCAGCCTTAACAACTTTGCCCTTCTTGAATTCCAATTTAATGCCCTTAATGATGTTACCATACCTATAAAGTGGCTGATTAAGTCTTACTTTCCCTTCAGTAACTCTACAATCCGGCGAAATAAACACTTCAAAACTTGGAATGTTCCTTCCGCTTCCTCCCAACCATCTCCTATCTTTTCCTAAGCCAACTATCAAATCAATACCTTCGCCTTTCACATGAAGTTTTTCTATTTTTAACTTGTCCAATTTATCTTTAACCCTGTCAACTTCCTTAGCGATTTCAGTCCACTTCTTCACAGGATCTTTATCATCCAGATAACAAGCCTTAATTATCTCTTGCCAATACTCTTCTAAACTTAATCCTGCTTCTTTTGCGCTTGCTTCAGTACCATACAAAGCCAATGTCCATGTAAACTTTCCTTTATTTTCTTTATCTCTTCTCCAATCATAATACGACTTATATGCCTTGCTTCTATCCATAATCTTCCCGGGTTCTATACCTTCTAACTCTTTTTTATCTGTTTCAGCGATAATTGCTATCGAATGGTCTACTTCATCAACAACTCCCTTCAAATATTTTGCAGGAAAAAATTTCAATTGTTTATCATCTGCTAATTCATAAAATTCTCGAGCAAAATCATCAGGCAAGTACTGGACAATGGAATTTCCTCCAGCTTTCAAAACTGCTCTTCTTAACGAAATCAAAAAGGGTTTGGCAACTTCAGGAACCTGTAAAATAACAACTTCTCCTTTCTTAATTCCTTTCCCACTATTTAAGGCAAAATTTACCAATACATCTGCATACTTATCTAAAACCTCTTTTTTAGGAACATACATTGTTATTGTTAGCTGAGTTTCACTATCGATTCAGCAATATCACCTGTCTCTTCAAGAACAGATTTAACTTCATCTTCACTTTTTCCAGTCTTCTCCATAATCATCTCAACATCCTCTTCAGAAAATCCTTCTTGCTTTTCTCTAGCCTCTCCCTGAACCTGCCATGATTCCTGTCCCTGCATGCTAATCTTCATAACTTGCGGGTTATCAATTACAATTCTGCCGTCCTCTTTCTCAAAAATAACTCTCTTGACATCTACTTCCTCCTGATTAATGCCCATTTGTTTCATTAATCCCTGCATTTTTTTCGGATTCATTCCGCCTAATCCCGGTATCATAACTTTTCCTCACAATTAGCTTTTTTATATCTTTCCATATTTCTTCTGGAACAATAATAATCACAAAACCCTTCGGGTTTGTCCGTGGTTTTATGAGACCAAGGAAATACTCTGCATAATTAAACCACTGTCTAGAGACAGAGGATTTCACAAGGGTTAATATAGTTTTCCACAATAATAGACAATGGAAAATAGACCAAAAGTGGGTGTCGGAGTTTTTGTAATAAAAGACAGAAAGATATTAATGCAAAAAAGAAAAAATGCTCATGGTGATGGCTGTTGGTCTCTTCCAGGAGGACATTTAGAGTTTAATGAGGAAATTGAAGAATGTGCTGCCCGAGAAGTTTTGGAAGAAACAGGCGTAGAAATAAAAGACATCAAGCTAGGCCCTTATACAAACGACATTTTCAAAAAAGAAGGCAAGCATTACATAACAATATTTGCAATCTCTAATTACAAAACAGGCAATCCGACAATAATGGAGCCGGACAAACTTGAGGGGCTTAATTGGTTCTCTCTTGATAATCTTCCTTCCCCTTTATTTCTTCCCTTAGAAAACTTGCTAAAAACAGGTTTCAATCCTATTGCTCCTATTGGGGCTTAATCTCTACCTTCGTCCCGCATTCAGAACAAAATTTCTCATCTCCACTCAGAAACTTATTACATCCAGAACAAACAGGCTTCTTCTTATCCTTCTGGATTATAGTCTTATATCCCATTTTTCCTCCAGAAACTAGGGCTGAAAAAGCGTCCAATACTTCATCAGAATCTTGCAAACCTCTTAAATCTCTTCCATTCATCTTAAGCTATAGGCCAAAATATTTTTAAGGCAACAACTAAAACTGCTATTGCAACTATAAATCCTACAATCGCTGCAGGGCTAAGCATAAATTTACTTTTATACTCTTCATCATATCTCATCAACCCGCCGAAAACTCCGGGCATCTGCATTTTGCTGTCTGCCATAATACTTGATAAAACTAGAAGTATAAAAAGTTATTGTTAGAGCGGCTTTGTCCGGAATAGATTTTT
>DANJ01000007.1 GCA_002497285.1 Candidatus Pacearchaeota archaeon UBA92 | reverse complement strand
AACCTGTGTTTCCATTTTTATCTCCACGCGAAGCGCGTTGTCGTGCTCCGCAAAGTTTATTTACGTGAGAAAGCTACCACTACAAATGTTGTTCAGGGAGCAACAACTTGCTCTCCCTGTTTTATATTTATTTTAGTAGAAATAATTACCGCAATTCATTCATTGGCTTGAAAGCCAAGGATTTCTTGCGGAAGGATTAAGATAAAAGATATAGAACTTCCTGAAAATATGAAACGTGCAATGGCTCATCAGGCAGAAGCTGAGAGAGATAGAAGAGCAAGAATAATAAATGCAGAAGCTGAGAAACAGGCATCCCAAAAACTTCTTGAAGCGGGAAGAATAATTGAGAAATCTCCTGCTGCCCTTAAACTTAGGTTTTATCAAACGCTGAATGATATTTCTGAGGAAAAGAATTCAACGATAATTATGCCTTTCCCAGAAGAGATTTTAGATTATTTAAGAAAAGATAAAAAGAAATAGAGAAGAATTGAAACATTTATATAAGTGCATTTTATTAATAAAACATGGAAGAGAAATCCAGAAACGATGACGAATTGATGCGTGAGAGAAAAGAGAAAATCTTGAAATTCTTTAAAAATAAATATGATTGGCTGATTTATGTTGGACTTGCAATTGTTATTTATCTTGCTGTAAAAATAAGAACATTAAATCTTCCAGGATTAAGAGACGTAACAACAGGCGGATGGACACTTGGGCCTGATTTAGATCCTTTCTTATTTATGAGATATGCTAAGGAAATTATATTGAATGGGACCTTGCCTGCTATTGATAATTTTAGGTATGTTCCGCTTGGATTTAATACAAGAGAAGAATTGCTTTTTCATCCATATATGATGGCTTGGTTCCATAAAATCGCAGTTATCTTTGGTTCTACTTCTATTGAGCAGTCTTCTGCCCTTTATCCAGTTTTTATGTTTGCACTTACGGTTATCGCTTTTTTCTTTCTTACGAGAAAAATATTTATAGATACTTTAGGAGAACGCAGAGCAAGTATTATTGCTTTGATTTCATCTTTCTTTCTTACAGTACTACCTTCTTTGCTTCCGAGAACAATAGCTGGAATCCCTGAAAAAGAGTCTGCTGCTTTCTTATTTTTATTTCTCGCATTTTACTTTTTCTTATGTAGTTGGAAGTCTAAACATAAATATGGAAAATATGTCTATGCTTTGCTTGCGGGCGCTTCAACTGCAGGAATAGCACTTATCTGGGGTGGCTTTATTTATGTCTTTTTAACTATTGGTTTAACGACTTTATTCTCATTCCTGTTAGGACAAATGGATAGGAAGAAGTTTTATGTTTATGGAATTTGGCTTATTTCGTCAATTCTGATAATGAGAATGTTTTCTACAAGATATGGATTTATTAACGTTGCCTCTTCTACAACAACGGGAATTGCTGTGCTGACATTCTTTGTAATAGGGTTTCATTTTCTTTTGTTTGATAGATTGAAGAAATATCTAAAGAAGGGTTTCTTAGCAAAGATTCCAGAGCCAGTCCTGTCACTTATATTTGTGGTTGTGATTGGAATAATAGTATTGTCTATATTTTCTGGAGGGAACTTTGTTTTCAATAAGGTGAATGATGCTGTTGAAGTTTTAATAAAGCCGACAACTGGAAGAATTGGAGTAACTGTTGCTGAGAACAGACAGCCTTATTTCACTGAATGGGAAGCAAGCTTTGGACCTTATCTTAAAGGTGTTGCAGTATTCTTCTGGATATTCTTTATTGGGTCTGCCTACCTATTCTTTAAAATGATTAAGAAATTTGATAAAAAAGAGAGAATAATTCTTACCCTAAGTTATTTGTTTCTTCTTACTGCAATAGTCTTCAGTAGATATACTCCGGAAAGTGTATTTAATGGAGAGAATTTCGCAAGTATCTGGTTTTATTTTCTCGGAGTTGTAATTTTTGCAGGATGTTTTGGATATTATTATTATAAAGAATATAAATTGGGACTGACTGACAAATATAAAGCATTGGATTATGGGCTTTTGCTATTGTTCTTTTTCTTTTTCCTTACAATAATCTCAGCAAGAGGGGCAGTAAGACTTATTATGGTTCTTGTTCCATCCTCCGCTATAATCGCATCTTATTTTGTAGTTTCATTTTATGATGATGTTAAGAGACTAAAGAGCATGAAAATAGTTGGATGGGTTGTATTTGCCCTTCTTGTTATTTTTATGCTGTTCTCGGCACAAGGATTTTATCAAATGAGTAGTTCAAGTGCTCAAGGATATTACCCCTCTGCATATAACCAACAATGGCAAAAAGCAATGTCTTGGGTGAGAGATAATACCCCTAAGGACGCGGTATTTGGGCATTGGTGGGATTATGGCTATTGGATTCAGACAATTGGAGAGAGAGCGACGGTTTTAGATGGGGGAAACGCGATAGGTTACTGGAATCATTTAATGGGGAGGTATGCATTAACTGGACCTGATGAAATGGAAGCCTTGAACTTTTTATATGCTCATGGTACTACTAATTTTCTTATTGATAGTACTGATATTGGAAAATATGGAGCATTTGCAAGTATCGGTTCTGATGCAAATTATGACAGAAGAAGCTGGCTTACTGTATTTTTAAGGGATAATACACAAGTGCTTGAAAAAAAGAATAGTACTATCTTCTTATATCGAGGAGGATTTTCACTTGATGACGATTTGATTTATGAGCAAAATGGAAGCAAAATTTATCTTCCTGGACTTGGTGCTGGAAATGGAGGTGCTGTTGCCGGTGTTGGTGCAGTTAGCGTTGAAAGAGACGACCAAGGAAATCTTAAACAACCTGTAGGAATATTTGTCTATCAATCAAATCAATATACACTTCCTTTGAGATACGCTTATGATGGGAAATTCATCGACTTCGGAACAGGAGTTGAAGCAGGAATATTTTTGATGCCTAGAATAAATCAGGATTCTAACGGACAAGTTCAAGTTGAGAATGATGGCTCTTTAATCTATCTTAGTGAGAGAACTGTTAAATCTCAACTTGCGAGATTATATTTGTATAATGAAGAAAACCATTTTAAGCTTGTTCATACCGAAGATGATTTTCTTGTGGCTAATTTGAGAGCACAGGGCGTTAAAATTGGTGATTTTGCTTACTTTAATGGCATTAGGGGACCAATAAAAATCTGGGAGATAGACTATCCTACTGGGATGGAGAAAAATGAATCTTATTTAAACCTCGCAGGACCTTCTTTCCTGAGCAGATAAAATGATAAATTATATCTTAGTAGTGCCGATTTTATTGAGCTTTCTTATTAGTTTACTCTTTACTCCTTTCTGGATAAAAAAAGCTAAGAGAATAGGGCTTTTATGGAATGATATGAATAAGACTTCTAAGGAAAGAGTGGCTGGTTCGGGAGGAATCATTACAGTTCTGGCGTTTATAATTGGAATTTTGATTTTTATATCTTACAGGACCTTTGTGCTTAAGAGTAATGATTTTTTGATAGAACTTCTTGCAATGCTTGTGGTGGTATTATTTTTGGCAGGAGTTGGATTCGTTGATGACCTTTTGGGCTGGCAGATGGGTGGATTGAGAAGAAGACATAGAATTATTCTTGTATTATTAGCTGCTATTCCTTTGATGGTGATAAATGCGGGAAAATCTGAAATAGGACTTCCTCTTTTTGGAACTATTGAGCTCGGTATTTTATATCCGCTCATAATTATTCCTTTGGGAATTGTTGGCGCAACAACGACGTTTAATTTTCTTGCTGGCTTTAACGGTTTAGAGGCTGGACAGGGAATATTACTAATGGTAGGTACTGGATTGGTTGCCTACTTTACGGGAAGCTCGTGGCTATTTGTTGTTTCTTTGTGTATGGCTTTTTCTCTTCTTGCTTTTCTAGTTTACAATTTCTTTCCTGCAAAAGTATTTCCAGGAGATTCTTTAACCTATGGTGTCGGAGGGCTTATTGCAATTATTGCAATCCTTGGCAATTTTGAAAAAGTGGCAGTATTCTTTTTTATACCTTATATTATGGAATTCTTTCTGAAGGCAAGAGGAAAACTTATCAAACAATCATTTGGAAAGCCTAAAAAAGATGGAAGCCTTGATTTAAGAGAGAATAATATTTATGGATTAGGGCATTTAGCAATCTGGTTGTTAAATAAAAAAGGCAGAGCTACAGAAAAGAAAGTCGTTTATTTAATATGGACATTTCAATTGGTGATAATTATTTTAGGATTCATAATCTTTAGAACAGGAATATTTAAATGAAAATAAACAAGACTCTCCTTAAGGGCAGTATAATTTTATTATTTTCATTTGGACTTTTCAATTTTCTTAATTTTGTATTTCAACTTTTAATGGCTAGAATGCTTGATATTGCAGATTATGGGATATTTGCAACGTTATTTGCTATGATTTACATGTGGGCAGTCTTTACAGAGTCAGTACAAACAATTGTTGTAAAATATTCTTCTGTAGAAAATGATAAAGGCAAACTTAATGATATCTTGAGAAAGACAATGAGAAAAGCGTTTTTCTTTGGAGCAGTAATGTTTTTTATTTACCTTGTCGTCGCGATTCCCTTAACTTATCTTCTTCATATAAGCTATCCGTTATTGGCATTGAATGGGTTAATAATTTTCAGTTCATTCCTTCTTCCGGTTAATCGGGGAATAATGCAGGGAAAGAAAAGATTTGGTGTTTTTGGATTAAACATGGTTTTGGAGTCGGTATCTAAACTTGTCCTGGCCGTTGCATTTGTCTATATTGGTTGGAGAGTTTATGGGGCAATTCTAGGAACTATCCTTGGAACTTTTTTTGCCTTTGCCATATCTTTTGTACCCATACGAGATATAATAAAATCAAAAATTAAGAAGGCGGAGACTGTTGGAATTTACCAATATGCCAAGCCCGCTTTCTTTGTTACTTTTTTCATAATTGTCTTTTATACTATGGATATAATTATTGCTAAAATTGTCTTTTCTCCTGAAACTGCCGGAGTTTATGCTATTGCTTCGATATTATCAAAAATAATCTTCTGGGGTACACAGCCGATAAGCAGGGCAATGTTTCCTTTGTCCTCCGAGGGAAAAAAAGGCAAAGATTCTGGAAATGTGTTTACTAACTCGTTAGTTTTATTATCTATAGGAATAGCTTGTGCACTTATAGTATTTTACTTTTTCTCTGACTTGATAATAAGAGTGTTTGCTGGGAAAGTTATTGAAGATGCCTCAAACATTCTATTTTATCTTGGAATAGCTACTGGAATTACTTCAATAACTAATCTTATCCTATTGCATAAACTATCCTTAAATAAAGTGAAAGGATATGGGTATTTGTCTATGTTTTTGGTAATTGAAATACTCCTATTGTTTTACTTTTCACATAGTCTTATTCAGTTTTCATTTGCGCTGATATTTTCATCGATGGCCTTCCTATGGGGCTCAATAATGCTTCTCAAAGATTAACAATAATAGTTAAAAACCCGTAGATATAGGAAATTTTAACACCCCAATGAAAGTTTCCATAATAATGCCTGCGTATAATGAAGAGAAAAGAATAGGAAGAACACTTGAGGCATATTCTTCTTTCTTGAATGAAAAATTGGACAAAAGATTTGATTATCAAATACTTGTTGTAATAAATGGAACAAGGGATAAGACGGAAGAGGTTGTAAGAGAGGGTATTAAAAAAAATAAACGAATAAAATTCATTAATTTAAAAAGGGCTGGAAAGGGTTATGCAATTTCACAGGGATTTTATGAATCTTTAAAGGGTGATTTTGACAATATAGGATTTGTGGATGCAGATATGGCTACTTCTCCTGAGCAATACTGGAGACTGATAGAAAAGATAAATGGATATGATGGGATGATTGCGGATAGGTATATGAAAGGTTCTAAGATAACTCCTTCGTTCAGCTTCAGAAGAATTGCAGTCAGTAGAATATTCAACTTCCTTGTAAGAAGTTTTTTTGCAATTCCTTATGGAGATACCCAATGCGGAGCTAAACTCTTTAAAAGAAATGCAATTGAGCAGATTATTTCAAAAATTGGAATGACTCAATGGGCTTATGATATAGACTTGCTTTACTTATGCAAACTAAACGGATTTAGAATAAAATCTGTTCCGACTGAATGGATTGAAGCACAAGGAAGTACTCTTAATCTAAATAAAGCATCAATACAAATGATTTTTGCAATTTTTCAACTTAGGATATTGAAATCAAGGTTTAAGAGTGCATTGAAAGTGATAAGTCCAATTGTTGATTTTACTTATAAGTTAGTTAGATAAACAAGATTTAAATAATGCCTAAAGTTTAAAATTAAATGGCTGAAGAAAGAGAAAAGAAAGACTTTTTGGATTCCCTACTAAGTGTTGTTTTCTCGAGAGACAAAACTCGACTTTATATTTTGCTTTTAGTTATTGCTGGATTTATTGCAAGGGTAATAGCAGCAATAAACCTTGATAATTCTGCAGATGATATCGGACACGCCCTAATTGCTATTGGAATAGTAGATTCAGGAAAACTTACTGTGTGGAGCCAGTCGGATGCACTTTACTATTACCTCATAGATTTCTGTTATAAATTATTTGGAGCTACTCAATTTACATCGAGATTACCTGCAATAATATTTGGAACTGCATCTATCTTCTTAATTTATGTTTTATCAAAGAAATTCTTTAAATCTGACAAAGTAGGGCTTGTTGCTGCCTTTTTGCTGGCTTTCTCTCCGTGGCATGTAAGAAATACTCTTGCAGAAATGGATGTTGCTGCAATATTTTTCATTCTTCTTGCTTCTATTTTTATTATGAAAGCTATAGAAGAAAAAGAAAGAAGAAACATGATTCTTGCAGGAATTGCTATTGGTCTTGGTCTTCTCACTAAACTTTATGTTCTGTTCTTTGCGTTTTCTCTCTTTATTTTCTTTATATATATGAAAAAAGACAATTTTAAAAAGAGCTGGAAAAATCTTGCAATTTTCACACTTATAGGATTTCTCCTTATTACGCCAAGCATAACAAGTAATTATCTTCTTTACAAAGATAAAGGGATAGTCGATTTTATACCAACTAACGTTCTTGGATTAGGAAGAGAAAAGGCAGCGCAGTATTATTCATGGGATGCTGGATGGAATAAGAAGCCTGATTATGTTGGATTTTTCACAAAAACTGCACACGCGGATGTAAACCTGCCAGGGGGTTTGTTGACTTTGAGATATTTGCTTTATGGAGATCCAATTGTATTTTTGCTTGGATTTTTTGGCTTATTTTTAGCGTTTAAGAAAAACAGAAATTATTTTGTTTTCTTATTGGTTATGTTCATACCGATGTGGTTCTATATTTCTTCAGTCTCTCCATTATCTAAACATCTTCTATTTGAAACAGTGTTGTTTATCCCGTTGGCTTCTTTTGCTCTGATAAATATTAAACATGGGCTGCCTGAAAAAATCAAACTTTCACATTTACTTGCAATAATCTTTATAATTAATTTTATTCTCCTTGGATTTTACAATGGAGTTGCGCCTGTACAATTTTATAGTAAAAGTAGTATTGGTAATTTTATAGACTATAAGAATGTAAATATCCCTGAAAATGCTTTAATAGTTGCAGATAGCAGAATTTATAGAAGTAGAATTAACTGGATGATGCAGAATAGGTATTACATTGAGGCAAGTCTGGCTGAAGAGTTATTGAATGGGTTAAATGATGTTAATAGCACTCCAATAGCTGTAGATGTTTATTTTGTAGAATGTGTGCCTGATGACTGTGGATGGGGAACTATAAAAGACCAGCCACAATTTAATGCTACTATGGAGGCTTATGTAAATTTGTTCTCTAATTTATCTTCTCCTGTGAGTATAACCTATAAACCAGACAAATTGGTGCTTCCTTTCACAGGGCATAATGAAGAAATATTCAGAGTTTACAAGGCGAGACTTTCATTAAAGCCGGAAATATTTGGAATAACTGAATATACCCATAGCATTTACCTTTATCCCATTGGGTATGATGAAACACATGGTGAGATATTTGATAATTATCAGACTCACTCGGCTATTGGAGCATTATTAAATAAAATTGCACACATAATATTTAACATTGCGCTTGTCCTTAGTGCCCTGGCAATATTTGTGTCGATTTACTTATTTATCAAAGAAAAATGAAGTTATCAATAATAATTCCATGTTATAATGAAATGGAAACTCTTCCAAAAATTCTTGACAAGGTAGAGAAAGTTAAACTTAAAAATAAGATAAAAAAAGAAATAATTCTTATTGATGATTTTTCAAGTGATGGAACTAGAGAGTATATCAAGAACCTTCCAAATAGATTTGTGAAAATTTTGCATAAAAAAAATAGAGGCAAGGGTGGGGCTGTAAAAAGCGGAATTTTGCAAGCTACTGGAGAAATTATAATAATTCAAGATGCTGATTTAGAATATGATCCCGGCGATTATAATAAAGTAATCTATCCTATTTTAAGTGGAAAGGCGGATGTGGTTTATGGCTCAAGAAGTTTGAAAAAGGATAATGCTTATTCTCATCTTACGTTCTTGCTTGGAGGAAAACTTGTTACCCTTGTTACAAATATCTTATTTTTCTCGAGACTTACGGATGAGCCTACTTGTTACAAAGTGTTTAAATCTGACATAATTAAGAAGATTAAAATAAATGGAGAGAAATTTGACTGGGAACCTGAAATTACCGCAAAGATATTAAAGAGGGGTATAAAGATAAGAGAAGTTCCTATCTCTTATTATCCAAGGAAAAAAGATGAAGGAAAGAAAATAAACTGGAAGGATGGAATTCATGCAATATGGACTCTCGTTAAATACAGATTTAAAGAATGAAGAAAAAAGTTAAACAGCCCCTAGTTGAAGTTATGGTATTGAGTTATAATAATAAAAACCTTCTGGATAGATGTCTTGCATCACTGAAAAAGGCAAAATATGATAATTTGATTATAACTGTTATTGACAATGCATCCCATGAAGAGGTTCTGAGAATGGTAAGGAAAAAATATCCTTCTGTGAATTTAATAGCAAACAAAGAAAATCTTGGATTCTCAAAAGGATATAATGAAGTTTTGAAAAAAACAAAGTCAAAATATGCTATTTTGCTCAATGATGATACTGAACAGGAACCGAATTGGATATCTGAATTAGTTAATTTTGCTGAGAAGCACGAAAATGCCTCTGCCCTGCAGCCTAAGTTTAAAGATTTGAGAAATAAAAAGATGTTTGAATATGCTGGAGCTGTCGGAGGGTATATGGACATTTATGGATATCCAGTATGTAGGGGAAGAATCTTTGATAATATAGAAGAAGATAAGGGGCAGTATGAGGATGTTAGGGGGATATTTTGGAGTTGTGGAGGGGCGATGCTTCTTAGAGTGTCAGTTTTAAGAAAGATAGGATATTTGGATGAAGTTATGGAATCTTACGCAGAAGAACTGGATCTGTGCTGGAGAATGCAACTTTCAGGATATGAGCAATATTCAATACCTAGTTCAATTATTTATCATCTCGGCACTGGGAGCTGGGGAAAAAAGAAACTTAGATTTAAGAAAGAATTCCTTATCCATAGAAATCATTGGATTGCTTTATTCAAGAATTATGAGAGAAAAACATGGTTTAGAATTATGCCTTTCAAGATTGTTCTTGAAACTGCCGCCTTTTTTGGATTTCTTTTTAAGAATCCCATAAAGTCTGCAGCTGTGCTTAAGGCAAATATTTGGATAGCGATCCATATTCCTCTGCTAAATGAAATGAATAAACAAACCTCTAAGATTAGAAAAATTGATGATAAAGAGATAATGAAAAAAATGATTAATCGGAGTGTTGCTATTGATCAATTTATTCTTGGGAATAAAAGGAAGTTTTCAGAATATACCAGATTTATTGAGAATTATAAGAATTGAACTGGTAAATCACCGTCGAGACTTGCTTATTTGAAGAATCTGTGTAATATATCTGTACAGGTGTAACTTTTCCTTCGTTCGCTGCTGGCCAATCGTAAGTCCATGGAGGTGATCTTTGATAGAGTGTAAGAATCATATATCTCGGTTTCTTTTCTTCTAGTAAAGAAGAAAAATTAGATTCTTCGCTTGAAAATGGATATGTTTCTCTTTCAGAATAATAAGTATTTTGGGGTAAGGCATTGGTAATCACTATATCTCCAGAATTAGAGTTATCTTTAATCCATAAACCTGCAGATTTTAAATCTGTGAACCCGAGAGTTCCATTTTTTATTATGTTATTTGTATTTTTCAGAGTGGTATACGCTCCAAAAATTAAAATGATGGCTACAAGAAAGATGGCTGCTTCTTTGTTATATTTTTTGAAAAATTCGTAGACTCCGATTATTCCTTGGCCTGTGATAAGAGAAATTATTGGAAAAGCCATTAGCAAATATCTGTCTTCGAAATGATTTATGACAAGCCCATAAATTATTATTGCTCCAAGAAGCCAGATTAAAACGAAGAACTTTTCTTTTGAGCCTTCAGGATTCTTAATCTTCTTATCTAAAACTAGGAAAAACTTATAAAAATAGATGAAAAATCCGATTACAAAAAGGATGAGAAACAAAGTCCCTAAATTTGAGCCTATATTTTTTATATAAGAAGTGAATATTAAACTTGTTGGTTCATCTGGATGCCTCAAGATTATTCCTCCGTAAAACGCTTCAAAGAAACTTGAAAGAAGATTTTTCTTCAATACTACCATTGTTCCAATGAATCCTACAACTCCGAGAATAAATAAACTTAAGAATGAATATAAAAATTTCTTTTCTTTGAGTGGCTTGAAATCTCTTACTGTTAATATGAATACTAAAGCTAAAAAGGTATATATTGCGACGGTGAATCTTATGAAAAAACCTATGAGTGTTAAGGGAATTATTAGATAAAGATAATTTTTGCTTGTTTTATATGATGAATAAAATAAATAAAAAATTAACATTCCTAAGAATATTTCTGGAATGTTTGTTAAAATTCTAGATGTGTAAAAAATATTAAGATAAATCATTGAAAATATAAGGGTTCCAATCAGTGCGATTTTTTTGTCAAATAAATCTTTTCCTAAAAGGTATGTGAGAACAAGGGTTAAAAGAGATAAGATTATGAATGAAAATTTTATTGCTCCCTCTCCTAGACCTAGAAATAGGAAAATGGAGAGCACGAATGGGGTTAGTGCTGGTCTAAGTGTTGCCCATCCTGTGTCTGGAGTTCCTAAAGCAATGCTTTTTGCCTTTAGCATGTACTCTGCTTCGTCCCACCATAATATTTGATTTTTTGTTATATAAAAAAAATAAAGTCTTACAAGAAATGCAAATGTTATTATAAGGATTAAATACAAGGAATATTTGTTGGAGGTTAGTTTATTAATTTTTTCCCTGACTGCTTTTTTCTTTTTTTTCAACTCGTCTTCTGTCTTTTTTTCGTTAAGTTCTTGCATGAAATAGTTAAAATACGCTAGTTTTTAAGGGTTTTTACATTTTGGGATTAACTATTTAAACTACTAGTCTTTTTCGCTTAAATGTGGAAGGGCAAGAAGGTTTCTGTTGTATTTTCTACTTATAATGAGAAAAAAACTATAAAGAAATGCATTGATGAATTTTTCAAAACTGGATATGTAGATGAAGTTATAGCTGTGGACAATAATGCAATTAAGGGGACTAGGGAAGAGATAAAAAAAACAAAAGCGATGTATTTTCATGAACCCAAGCAAGGCATAGGGAATGGATATCAAAGAGCTTTAAGGGAGGCTACTGGAGATATAATAATCACTACTGAAGTTGATGGAACTTATGAGCCTAGAGATATTCTCAAATTGCTGGCTTATTCTGATGATTTTGACCTTGTATGTGGGACAAGAACTACAAACAGCCTGATAGGGCAAGGGGCAAACATGGGATTCGCTATGAAATTGGCTAACTGGGTATTCGCAAAATTTATAGAGGTACTGTTTAACACAACTCATTTAACGGATGTGGGATGTATTTATCGATTGATAAAAAGAGGGGCTTGGAATAAAATAAAGAACATAAAAATGGATGGAAGGAATAACTTTAATGTTGATTGGATGCTTTACATGATAAGAAATGAGGTAAATTTTATAGAAATCCCTGTAAATTTTCTGGGAAGAACAGGAGAGTCCCATGGAGCATCCAACACAAGAAAGGCGGCAAGAATTGCTCTGGGAATGTTTATTGTAATAATAAAACATAGATTTAACCTAATAAAGAAGAAATAATATCATAATGTAACATAATACAATCATTTTTATAAAGCGTTGTATTTACCCATTATCATACCATGGATGAAAAATTTAAGGAACTAGAACAGTGCAGAGCATGTGGTTCGAAGTCATTAGTTTCCTATTTAGATTTAGGAAAAACCCCTCTTGCAAATTCTTTAATAATGAAAGAAGATGTTGGAACTGAAGAGGTCTTTCCTCTGAACGTCTTATTATGCAGAGATTGCTTTTTCTCACAATTGAGCATTGTTGTTAATCCAGAGAAAATGTTCAGAAACTATTTTTTTGTTTCTTCGATATCTAACACTTTCAGGAAACATTGCGAAGAACTTGCATTTCAGCTTAATGATTCTGGAATATTTGAAGATAATAATTTAATTGTTGACATAGCGAGCAATGATGGTACTCTCCTTAAACCCTTTAAGGAAAAGGGGAATCGGATTTTGGGCGTAGACCCTGCACTCAATATAGCCAAGATTGCGAATGATGAAAGAATTGAAACGATTCCGGAATATTGGACTCCTGAACTTGCTAAAAAGATAAGAGAGAAATATGGCACTGCCAAAGTTATAACTGCGTTTAATGTCTTTGCCCATGTTGATGACATTCACTCTTTTGTTGAAAGTGCGAAATTGTTACTTGATAAAGAAGGATATTTCATTATTGAATCCCCCCATATACTTCCTTTAATTAATAATACAGAATTTGATACTATTTACCATGAACATCTTTCTTATCTACTTGTAAAACCCCTTATTAGTGTTATGAATTCCCATGGATTCAGAATAGCTAAGATAGAGGAACATAATATTCATGGAGGTTCTATAAGAATGTTTATGAAACACATTGAATCAGAGGAGACTTCAGATGAAACTGTTCGGGCAATTCTGGAAAAAGAAGAAAAGCAGGGGTTATATTCTTTCGATACATATCTCAGTTTCAAGGAAAAAGTGTCTGAGATTAAATATAACCTTGTAAGTTTACTAAAGAAATTGAAAAGTGAGGGGAAGATAGTGGCAGGGTTTGGGGCTTCGGCAAAGGGAAATACGCTTCTTAATTACTCTGGAATAAATAATGAATTGTTGACTCATGTGTTTGATATAACCCCTGAAAAGCAAAATAAACTAACGCCTGTGTCAAACATTCCTATAATCCATCAATCTAGGCTCATGGAAAATAGCCCAGATTATCTTCTTCTTCTTGCATGGAATTATGCTGATGAAATTTTTGAGAAGACATTAGATTTTAAGAACAAAGGCGGAAAATATATAATTCCCGTTCCCGAGGTAAGGATAATATAATGACAAAGAGAATTATAGTTACAGGGGGTGCTGGGTTCATAGGTAGTAATTTTATTAGGCTTATGATTAAAAAACATCCAGATTATGAATTTGTTAACATCGATAAAATTACTTATTCTGGAAATCTTAACAATTTGAAAGGCTTGGAAGAAATGAATAATTATTCTTTTGTCCAAGAAGATATTTGTAACACTGAAGCTATGAGAAATTTAATTATTGAGGGAGATGTGATTGTTAATTTTGCTGCTGAGTCTCATGTTGACAATTCTATAAAGGAACCAAGCATATTTATCAAGACTAATATTCTCGGAACGCATAACCTCTTAGAGGCTGCTAGAGAGAAAAAAGCTGCACTTTTTGTGCAAATTTCTACTGATGAGGTTTATGGCTCTCTTGGCTTTAAGGATATTTCATCTAAAGAATCTGATTTGTTGAAACCGAGGTCTCCATATAGCGCATCAAAGGCAGCCGCTGAACTTATTTGTCTTGGAAATTTTGAAACTTTTAAACAGCCTATAATTATAACAAGGTCTTCAAATAACTTTGGACCTTATCAATTTCCTGAAAAAGTTATTCCCTTGTTTATTACTAATCTCATTTATGGCAAAAAAGTTCCTCTTTATGGTTCTGGAAATAATGTGAGAGATTGGATTTATGTTGAAGATAATTGTGAGGCAATTGATTTTGTCATCCATAATGGAATTCCAGGAGAGATTTATAACATTGGTGGTGGAAATGAAGTTAAAAATGTTGATTTAACAAAGAAAATACTTTCTTATATGAAATTTTCAGAAGACTCTATTGAACATGTTCAGGATAGATTAGGGCATGATTTAAGATATTCATTAGATTGTACAAAAATTAATAAACTAGGGTGGAAACCTAAGATTGAGTTCGATAGTGCAATGATTAAAACAATGGAATGGTACAAGGAAAATGAAGCTTGGTGGAGTCCGTTGAAGAACATTCAGGGCAGGAGAACATCATGAAGGGAGTGATACTTGCAGGGGGAACAGGGTCCAGAATGTTGCCTGCGACACAGGTAACTAATAAGCATCTTCTTCCGATTTATAACAAACCAATGATACTTTATCCTCTTGATACCTTGAAAAAAATGGGTATAAATGATATGCTTATCATATCTGGAAAAGAACATGTTGGTCATATAATCGGCTTATTGGGGAGCGGAAGGCAGTTTGGATTAAATCTTTCTTATAAAGTTCAGGATGAGGCAGGGGGAATTGCTCAGGCATTGGGACTTGCTGAAGATTTTGCTAAAGATGATAAAGTTACTGTGATTCTTGGAGATAATATTTTTGAAGATACTTTTGAAGTGTCTGACTTTGGTGAGGGCGCAAGAATTTTTATTAAGACTGTTCCAGACCCTGAAAGGTTTGGAGTTGCAGAATTTTCTGAAGACAAAATCATTGGCGTGGAAGAAAAACCGCTAGCACCAAAGACAAATTATGCAGTAACTGGATTATATGTTTATGATAATCGAGTCTTCGATTTTATAAAAAATCTTAAACCCTCTGCTAGGGGAGAACTTGAGTTAACTGATGTAAATAACTTCTATATAAAAAGTGGAAAGATGGATTACAAAGTTGTTCAGGGATTTTGGTCTGATGCGGGAACATTTGAATCTTTGTTTAGATCTTCTGAGTACATAAAAAGAAAGTCCGATTCTGATAAGAATCTTTAAAAATAACCCCTAGCTCATGTTTTTATGAATAAAAAGCGTCTTTTTTACATCGTTTTGATTATATTGTTGCATTTGATATTTGTTCTTTCTTCTATAGACAAACCGTTTATGGGTGATGAAGTCATATTTATCAAAACTGCCAATTCAATTGTTGAAACTGGAAGTCCTGTTTTCAATTATAATTTTATGAATACTAAGGATGAGGGTTTGTTTCATCCACCCATCTACATATATCTGCTTTCAATGTTAATTCGGTTTCTTGGAAGTAGCGAGATATCTTTGAGACTTTTATCAATCCTGTTTAATGTGGGAGTAATTTTGTTAGTCTATTTTCTCAGCCTCTTTTTGTTAGGAAAGGAGAATGAAAAATGGGCGTTGCTTGCCATAGCTTTTTACGCCTTAAATCCTCTAACGATACAAAGCTCGATAATACTAGATATGGATGGAGGGGTTCTTAATTTTTTTACTCTCCTTTTTGCGTTTTTATTTGTTAAGGGGAAAAATTCTATTTATCTGATATTGTCATTCCTTCTTGTTCTTTGGACTAAATTTACTGGAGTCGTCATAATCATTGGGGCTTTGTTCTTTTATAGCTTGATTTACTGGAACTTAAAAGACTTAAAGAAAAACTTGTTTATTATTGGTTCGGGAATAGCATTGTTTCTTTTCCAGTTCTTGCTTTACACTAGCTTTCTTGGACTAAGATTTATGACTCCATTTGAGCACAGTTCTATTCTTAACCATATTCATGAAATCATAAAAAACACCACGTCCACTGTTTCAAGGTCTATATGGTCCGTGAAATTATTTTTTTATTTTGCGGTTCCTTTCTTTATTCTGCTATTTTTTATTTTATCTTACTATTTTATCAAGAATAAAAATTACAAACAGCATAAAGAGATAACCTTTGTGTGGCTGATGGGAATGATAACGATATTATTCTTTTTATTTATAGGTCCAACAGGATGGAACTTTCCAAAGTATTATATCACTGCCCTTCCATTTATTTCGATATTCTCTGCTTTTATGTTGCAGAAATTAAAAGTGAAAATTGATAAAAAGGATTTTGCCTGGATAGTTATATTATTGATTGTTATTCCAATATACTTATTTTTCACCCTTGGAGACCCTTTAATTCCTGAAATTCAATTGATTTCTGGCGTGACTTCATTTTCTGCAGTTATAAGTGCAATGTCTACAAGATTATGGTTATATTTTGTAGCTCCGATAATAATTGGTATTTTTGTGATGTATAAATCTAAGACAAAAAACAAATTTATTATTTTATTATGCGTGCTGACATTTACATTGTATCTTTATATTGGGATAATACAGGCAACTGCCTCTTATTCTACACATAATCTTTATGGAACTCAAGGGATAAGGGGGGTTGTATCTTATTTCCAAGATAGGAATATATCTTCTGAAAATATAGCAACTTATCCGGATATCGGATATTACCTTGGATATAATCGATATTATGACTTAACTTTTGTGTATAATGATGAGGTGCGTCTTGATGAATGGGTTTTGAATAATGAGAAAGTTGAATATATTGTCATGCTTGAGAAAGATTTTAGCAGAATCGGTGAAGAAAATCTTGGAAGCTTTGAGGGGATTAAACAGATAGGGGACTATTATATTTTGAAGAGGAAGTAGTTAAATATTTTTGAGGACTTCATCTGCAGAAATACTTTTGACTAAATCTTCATCATAAAGATTCATTTTTTCAGGAAAAAATTCATATATCCTTGTGGCTATAATTTTTTTTAGAAGCCCGTAATCTTCAACTTCATCTGGAGAGGTACAGAAAAAAAGGCCGATTACTTCTTTTTTTAACGCGAGGGCAATATGGAGTGCAAAACTATCTGAACAGACCACCTTATCGCACAAGTTTATTAATGAAGCAAATTCTGAATTTGAATTGAAAGGGTTATTTCTTGCTACAGGGTATCCTTCTAATTTTAGTTCTTCTATTATTTTAGGATGAGATTCTATTTCATCTGGGCCTCCAAAAAGGATTATTTTGTATCCTTTGTCTCCTGCTTTTTTGATAAACTCTTTTACCCTCTCCTCTGACCAAGCTTTAGAAGGCCATCTTGGAGATGAGCCCATGTGAAGACCTATTATTTTCTTGTTATCGAGATTATTCAATTTTAGAAAATCCTGGGCATATTTTGTAGATTCTTCTGTAAGACTTATCCCACAAAGTTCCTTATCATAAGGTAGTTCAGCTAGTTCAAATATCATTTCCTGATATGTTTTTTTGTTATTCTTCTTTAGTTCGTCATCGAATAACGTATTTAGATAATACTCAGTTCCCATGTTAAAAGCTGCAGGATACCCTCCCTCTGAATAGAAGCCATATTTTTTATTTGATTTTATATTTATTGCTAAATCTGTCGCTTCTTTTTCTATATCTAAATTGTATAGAATATCAAATTCTTCATTTAAATCTAAGGGAATCGTTAAAACTCTGTCTATGTTTTCCACTTTCCCTAATAAATCAGAAATATTTGATTTGGTAATCCAAGTTATTTCGGATTCTGGAAATTTCTTCTTCATTGCCGGGAGAATAGAAAGAGTTCTTATAACATCTCCCTTTGCTCCGAGTTTTATTACCAGTATCTTTTGAGTCATAAAAAATCTAAAATAACTTATCTTTTAAACATTGTGAACTTATTTAAATCGAGAAATTAAAGGATTTTTATGAAAATCTACATTGCGGGAAAACTTGGCAATACTAGTGAGATAAATCTCTTAGAAGAAATAGATAAAATTTGCAAGAATCTTGGATTTGAGACATTTTTACCACATAGGGATGTCGGTATTGTCAAAGGAATTAATGATATAGATAGAATTTTTGAAGGAGATATAAAAAAAGGATTTAAAGATGTTAAATTGGTTGTTGCTGCTCTTGATGGCTTGCATGTTGGTGCTGGCACTGCGTGGGAACTTGGCTATGCTTATGCTAATAATATTCCGGCTATAGGCATCAAAACAGATGAACCTATTGAAAATGCCCTTGAATATTTGAGTGCTATCTTGATAGGCTCAATGGAAATAGTAAGCAGTTTAAACGAGCTTAACGAAAAATTAAAAACTTTTCTTGGTTGAAATCGGTCTAAGCCAAACCTTTTCAAACTTTCTTTTTCTAAGCCTAAAGTCAAAAAATATCCTAAACCAGATATAAAGTCTCATTATGGCTAGAAAAATTAAATAGGGTATATGTTTTAGGATCTTTATCATGTTTAAGGAGATAAGCCCAGACTTTAATTCTGAAATAAATTCTCTCTCCTTTTTTATTTTGAAATATTTGTTAAGTTGGTAGATTTTACCAGCAGTTCTCTTTTTTTGCCTTATCCAATCTATTAGATTATCTGGATACCTCACATAAACCTTAGCTTGGGGTTCATAGATTATGTTCTTACCTTTTCTTAATATGCTTAAAGAAATATAAGCATCATCTGCAAAAATATCCAGGGGTATTGGGCTATAGAGTTTTTTTCTTATCGCATATAGGTAACCAGTACAAAAGTTAATTTTCTTTCTTCTTGATGTGTCCATTGCGTTTGCAGAAACTTTTGCCCAGTATTCAAAAAGTCCGTCTCCTTCATTTGATTGGATTACTCTTCCAGAAACAGCCCCAACATCATTCCTAAAAGCTTTTAGAAGAACATTTACTGCGAATTTATCAACTTGGACATCACCATCACTTAAAACTATTATACCTGATTGAGTTTTTGGAATAACTAAGTTGAGTGCAGTCGGTTTTCCTTTTCCTGGATCTTTAAGAAACTTAACTTTCTTGTTTTCTTTAGACATTTTTTTAGCAACGTCTAAAGTCTCATCGTCAGGAGCAACCACAATTATTTCTTTAATAATATTAAAATTATCTTGATTAAGAAATGCATTTATTGCTTTTCCGATAGTTTGAGGCTCTTTAAAAGAAGTTATTACAACTGAAACCATCAATCCATGGGCTTTGTGGAATTTATTTCGGTTTCTCTCCATCCATCCTGATATGATCTTTTTTTCATTTCCTTGAAAGCCTTGTAATAAATATATAATCGTGCAGGATATAATTGGAAAGCCCAGATCAGTTCCTTAAAATTAGAGGGTTGTTTGATTGCAAAGAATAAACCTTCTTTTATTTCATTGAATAATGATTTTGTCCTATGCATATCAGGAGCAATTTTATTCAAATTCTCATGGGCTTTTATGTTTCTAACTTTTTGATTTAGCCAGTCATTCCAATTTCCAGGGTTTTTTACATATACCTCTGCATTATCTGCATAATCTATTAAATACCCTTTTTTCCAAAATAAATATGGGATGATAGAATCTTCTGACGTTTGTGTTGGAAAATCTAATATAACGCCTTTCCTTATCGCAAAAAGATATCCAGAGCACTCAAAAAATTTCTTCTTTATTGCGAGATTTTTCCTAAATCTATGTATTCCTTTAAATGCGAGATAAGACCAATACTGATACTTGTTGTCTTTGGATTCTAAGGCGATTGGTTTTCCAGTTACACAACCTACACGATTATCTTTGAACTTGTTCAAGATCTCTGAAAGAGCATTTGGAGAAACGTAAACATCCCCATCGGTTAGAATAAAAATATCATCTTTATTTTTTGAATGATATTCTTGAAATAAAATATTTAAGGCGTACCCCTTACCTTCTCCAGTGTCAAGGTAAAAGTTAAACTTTTTACTCTTTATGTTCGCTTTTAAAAAATTTCCAACTTCTGGAAATGGGTCAACTACAGTGATTCTGAAATTATCTGTGGATTTCTGATTAAGAAATGCATTTACTGCCCTAAGTGTGGCTTTAGGTTCGTTATAAGAAGTAATAATTATGTCTATCATTTAGGTGCAGGAAAATGGATAGTCTGCAGGTCTTATGATAATAACAATTTCTCCGTCTCCTTTTCTGGCTTCTATCCTACACTTCTTTGTCCCCTGTTTTCCTATATCTGAAGATTCAACATTTTGCACGATTAATTCTTCCCCGCCTATAATAATCTTATCCCCTTTCTTTATCTCTTCGGCTTTCTTTTTCATGAATTAGCCTGCTAAATTAAACTTATAAAGTTTATTGAGCCCGAAATATAGTGAAAAAAGCAATAATTTTGTGCTCTGGCGGTCTTGATAGTGTTGTTACTGCTTATTATGTCAAGAAAGGGTTGAAATATGATAAATTAATAATTTTGTTCTTTAATTATGGACAAAGGGCTCTGGAAAATGAGAGAAAATATTCTAAATTGTGTGCTAAAAATCTTGAGGCTGATTTTGTTGAATTGAACCTTCGAGAATTAGGCAAAATATCTAATTCCTTGATAAACACTAAAAAAATTGCAAAAAAATTGCAAAAAAAAGACTTGGGAAATACTAATAAAGAATCTAAAAAATATTATGTTCCTGCGAGAAATGCTGTTTTTCTAAGTTATGCCTTTTCATTGGCCGACTCGTTTTTTGTTAAAGATGGGAAGAATAGTGATGTATTCATTGGATTCAAAAATGAAGGTAGTGATGGATATCCAGATACAAGCCCTAAATTTGTTGAAAAGATTAATAATTTGCAAAAAGTTGCTACATTTGGGAAGTCTAAATTAATTGCGCCTTTAATAAAAATGGATAAGGAAGATATAATTCAGTTAGGTAGAAAAATTGGTGTTGACTTTCACAAAACATTTAGCTGTTATCTTGATTTGGAGAAACATTGTGGAACCTGCCTTGCCTGTAGACTAAGACAGCAGGGATTTTATTGGGCAAATGAAAAAGATTATACTGATTATCTAAGGACCTAGTAAATCTTCAATTTTTTTGAGGATTTCCTTCCAATCGAACTTTTCTACTGATTTTTTTGCCTCCTTCCTTATATTATTTAGTTTTCCAGATAATGCCTTGTTTATCTTCTCTGCCAAATCCTTTTCGTTATAAGTACTGAAAATAAGCCCGTTTTTCCCATCTTCTATTAAATCAGTTGAAGCCTTGTTGTCGCTTGCAATAACTATTTTTTCTCTGGCCATTGCTTCTATTAGAGACTGAGACATACCTTCGCTTTTTGAAGGCAGGACAAAGATTCTTGCAGAATCTATTTTTTCTATCTTTTCTTTAGTTTTGTAAATCGGTTTTGAAAAAATTATCCTGTCTGATAAATTTAAATCTTTGACTAATTTTTTTAAGAAATTTGAATACTCTTTTTCTTCTGGACCCACTAATTCAAGTTTTATCTTTTTATTCTCGATGTATTGAACAGATTTTATTAGGACTTCTAGGTTTTTTATAGGGGCTATTCGTCCTAGAAAAAGTATTCTGTTTTCTTCCTTGCTTCTCTTCTGCGTAAAAAACTCTTCAGGTATCCCGTTTGGAATATAGCTAATATTCTTTTCACTTAAACCTAAATTGAGCAGATGGGGCTTTTCCCATTTGGTTATTGAAAGAACCTTGTTAAACTTGCTAAGGGTAATTCTACCTACAAATTGGTCATAGAAATAAACTATAATATTGCCTTTTTGTCCTCTACTTCCAGTTCTTTCAAATGGGGCATGAGTTACTAGAAAAACTCTTGCTTTTATTTTTCTGGCGACAAGCAATGCTCGAAGGGTGTGGATATGCCTGTAAGAATGAGCAATTATTATGTCTGGATGAAACTTTATTGCTTCTTTCTCAAATGCCCAGGACATAAAACTTTCGCCTCCTAAATTCTTCGCTTTGAATCTCTTGATTTTTACCTTTCCAATTTTCTCTTCGCTAATCGCTGTCCCATTTTCACCTTTAATCCGGTCTGAAGAAAAAACCATCACTTCGTGATTTTTTGACAGTCTATTGGCTTCTTCCTTGACTCTTGCCCATACTCCGCAGATTCCTGAGGAATAATTTGTTAATTCAAGTATTTTCATTAAAATTCTTCATTCAGTTCGTTTATAAATGTTAAGTATGTGATAAACAACGAGAATCTTTTTAAGTTATGCTTTTAAGATAACCTTATGAAAGTTCTTGTAATTGGAGCTAATGGCCAGCTCGGAAGCGATTTAGTCAGGATTTTAAGCAAAGAGAATGCTGTCTTTCCTGTATTTCGTAATCCTGAATTTGGCGAATTCCTGGATGTTGAAGATCACCCATCCGTTCAGAGATGTATAGATAAATACATTCCTGATGTGGTAATAAATACTTCTGCTTTTCATCAAGTTGATTTATGCGAAAAAGAACAGAAAAAGGCTTATTCGGTAAATGTTGTAGCGGTTAATAACCTGTCAAAAATTTGTAAAGAGAAAGGTATTGTTTTTGTTACTGTTAGTACAGATTATGTTTTTGATGGTAAAAAAGACGAACCTTATAATGAAGAAGATTTGCCAAATCCAATAAATGCTTATGGAAAGTCTAAACTTGAAGGAGAATATGCTGCTAGAAATAACTCAAAACACTTTATTATTAGAACATCTTATCTTTATGGACTTTCTTCTGGAAGTCAGAAAAAATCGAATCTCATTAATACTTTGTTAAATGCAGGAAAGAAGGGGGAAATGAAAGCTGTTTTCGATAACAAAATTTCTCCTACATTTACATATGATCTTGCCAAAAAGATATCTGAGTTGATAAAGACTAATGAATATGGGGTTTATCATATTGCCAATTCCGGAAGTTGCTCTGTTTATGAACTTGCTGAAGAAATCTGTAAGATAGAAGGACTATTTCCAAGAATAGACCGAATTAGTGTTGATGAGATGAATGCTTTGCCTGACAAAGCGCAGAGGCCTAGATACACCCCATTAACTAGCATAAATCTTAAAAAGGCAGGTCTCTCTGAAATGAGACCTTGGAAAGAGGCTCTGAGGGAATATTTACAAAAATCTAAAATGGGCTTCACAATAGAGAAAGAATTTTTGAATGGTGGACTTGTTATAGTGCCAAAAGTCTTTGAGGACAATAGAGGATTCTTTATGGAATCTTATAGAAAAGATAAACTTTCTGAACTTGGAATAGATAGAGATTTTGTTCAGGATAGCCATTCAGGTTCTGTTAAAAATGTCTTAAGAGGGCTTCATTTTCAATGGGAGCCTCCGATGGGCAAACTAATGAGAGTTACTAAGGGAGAAGCATTTTTAGTTGCAGTTGATATAAGAAAAGATTCTCCGACTTTTGGGAAATGGTTTGGAGAAACGGCTTCTGAAAAAAATAAAAAACAAGTATGGGCTCCTCCTGGATTTGCTAGAGGATTCTGTGTTCTTTCTGATTATGCAGAAGTTCAGTATAAATGTTCAAGCACTTATAATCCTAAAGGAGAATCTGGAATATTATGGAATGATCCAGCTATTGGAATTGAATGGCCTGTGAGTGAGCCAATAGTTTCTGAGAAAGATAAAGTTGCACAAACACTTTCTGAATGGGCTAAAAGAGAGGAGGCTGAAAATTTCAGAATGAACAAATGAAAATACTTGTTACAGGAGGCGCAGGATATATAGGGGCAACAGTTATTTCGGAGCTTATTCAAAAGGGGCATACGGTAAAAGTTTATGATAAATTATATTTTGGAAGTAATTATTTGAAAGATTATCAAAGCAGAATTGAGATAGTACAAGGAGATATAAGAAAATTTGATAAAGAAATATTAAACGATGTTAATGCAGTTATACATCTTGCGGGATTTTCAAATGACCCTACTGCTGAATTTAATCCAAAGGCGAATATGGAAATGAATAGGGAAGGAACAAGAGCTCTTGCTGAAGCGTGTATAGAAAAGGGGATAAAAAAACTGACTTATGCTTCTAGTGCCTCAATATATGATAAAGGATTGAGGGCGAGTGATGAGATGCAAGATGAAGAAACACCTGTTGAGCCAATAGCTGCATATTCCACCTCTAAATATGAGGGAGAGAAAGTATTGCTTGCACTGGCTAAAGAGCATCCTGAATTTTGCCCAGTTATATTGAGACAAGGAACGGTTTATGGTTATAGTCCTAGAATGAGATACGATTTGGTAATTAATACTTTTGTGAAAAAGGCATTTACTGACGGAAAGCTTAATGTGTTTTGTGGAGGAACACAGTGGAGGCCATTAGTAGACGTACGAGATGTCGCGAGGGCACATATAGCCTGTCTTGAAGCTCCTGAAGAAGTTGTAAAGGGGCAGATATTTAATGTGTGTTCCGGAAATTATCAAGTATTGGAATTAGCCCATAGAGTTAAGAGTGCGCTTAAGGGAATAGTAGATGTTAATGTTGAAGTAGATTATGAACCTGGAAGAATTGATAGAAGTTATAAATTATCTGGGAAAAAACTTGAAAAGGCAATGGATTTCAAATATCTTGTTTCTGTTGAAGAATCTGCAAGGAATATGGCCCTAAAAATAAAGAAGCATCTTGATTCTGGGGGAAAGCTTGTTGATTTGGATCATCCAATCCATTACAATATAACTTGGATGACTCATCTTGCAGATATGGAAAAGAAGCTAAAGGATATGGGCGGAAGTGTCTTTTAAAAAAGATGAATGTTTCTATATTAATGATTGCGCCAAAGCCTAACGAAACTACAAAGAAGTCTCTGGAAATTTTAAATAAACAAAAATATTCTGGGAAAAAAGAAATAATTGTTGTTTCTGAACAGCTGGGTCTTGCAGAAAATATGAATTTTGGAATTAGAAAGGCGAAGTATGAAGTTATAGTAACTATGCACCATGATTGTATTCCCTCTTCGTTTTCTTGGCTTGAAAACCTTGTTGCACCTTTAAAGAAAAAAGAATTTGTTGCAACTTGTTCAAAGGTTAAGTTGCCCGATGAGATTTGGAATAATTTGGGAATTTTTACAAAGGCAGTAATGTTGAAGGAAAGAGGAACTATAACTCCTCTCCTTGATGAAAAAGGATGTGCGTATAAAAGAGAAGCACTGGAAAAAATAGGATTGTTTGAGGAAAAGAAGTTTAAAATAGCTGGAGAGGACTTTAACACATACATAAAATTAAAAAAAATAGGTAAAATTGGTTACCCTGATGCTACGGTTTTACATTATCATCCTAGTACTTTAAAAGATAGAGTAAGAAAAGAAGGATATGTTTGGGGAATGGGGGATGGTGCGAATGTAAGAATCAATGGACTGAAAATGCCGGGTTGGCAGTCAAGAATAATGAAGGCAATACCCTTCCTTGGACTTGTTGTTTTCGCCGCTAGGTTTCCTTTTGGTAACGGATTGAGATACTATCCCTTTTATCTTGCAGTCATTCCAGTCCTTCATTTATTGTATTCTGCAGGTTTTTGGGAAGGATTAATTCGAGGAAAACAAACTATTTAAAGCGTATATTGGATGATTATTTATGCTAAAATTTTGTCTCGTTATTGATAGTGAAAGATTTATCTCATTTGGCCAGATTAATCCTAGATGGAACTCTTGGGATAAGATTAAAGGTAAAATCAATTCTGTAGTTAAAAGATTTAGATATAATTATGACGGATTTAATATTATTTATAGAAGCGTACTTGAAAATAAATTTCCTGCAACTTTTATGCTAGTGGGTAAATTTTTCAAGCCTATAAATTCTCCTGATTTCATAGATTGGGGGTATCATACCCACAATCACTTGCCTTTAACCCTTCTTGATGATGAAAAAGTAAAAAGAGAAATAAAGAATATTTACAAGGCAAAGAGTTTCTGCCCTCCTCTTTGGATGGTTGAATCAGAAAGGAATCCGAATAGAATTTTTAAGATGCTTGAAAAGGAGAGCTATAAAAGAGTAATTTACAAGGGCGAAGATAGAGAACATGCAAATAAAAATAACTTTGCTATTAATCCATTGATAAGGAGGGGCAAGCTTGATTTAATTCATGTGAGCAACACTTTTGAAGGCAACTCTTCTAAAAAATACATGAGCCTATTGTTTAAGGATATCGCCGATAATCTGGAAAAAGATGCCGTTTACTGTGTTTGTACTCACGATTTTACACATAAAAATAGCCATAATTTATTAAAACTGATAAGTTTTTTGAGAAGGTTAGAAAGAGATAAAAAAATAAAAATAAGCAATGTGAAAAATGTCTGAATTAATTAAAAAAATAAAAAGTAAAAGCAAAGATTCTTTTGGAGATACTAAATGGGTTTATAATCCCAAAAATGACAAAAAGTCCATGATTCTTAATTGGTTTTCTAAACTTCCTAAGGGTTCAAAAATTCTTGAAGCAGGATGTGGCGCAGGAAATTATGTTGTGTCTCTTGCTAAACTTGGACATAAGCCGATAGGGCTTGAAATAGACGGAGAAAGAGTGAAAATTGCCAAGAAATATATGGAAGAATATGGGTTAAGCAAAAATATAATTTTTGAGGGAAATCTCACTAAAATTCCGTTTAAAGATGAAGAGTTTGATGCAATATTCTGTCATGGAGTTATAGAACATATTCCGGATAGCGAGGCGGCAGTTAGGGAAATGACAAGAGTTCTTAAGAAAGGAGGATATGCGATGATAAGTGTCCCAAATAGATATACATCATTTACAATTTCTAAGGTTTTATTGCAGACAGTAGATAATATTTTTAAAACAAAATTATGGAATGTGGGCTATGAAAAATCTTTCCCTCAATGGAGATTTAAAAAAATGCTTTCAAGACACTTGAAAATAGTGGAGTTTAGAAAGAGAGAAGTTCAACCGGGAACTACTTTTCCAATCTATGGAAAAATATTGAGGGCATTGGATAAGCCTCTTTGGATTTTAGGAATAGGTGGGGGATGGCTTTATGCCTGGTGTAGAAAATGAATCTAAAAAGCAAAGTTGGAAAGTTTATTGAGAAAGTTACTGTTAAAAATCTTAACAATGAAATAACAAGGCATGTTTCCGGAAAAGTTGTCCTTGATGATGGATGCGGCGGAGGAAGCTTTAATTATTCCAGGCATGAAGACAAAATAATACATGGGGTAGATATAAGGAAATCAGACAGATATGCCGGAATTTTCAAAGAATCTAGCTCTTTAAAACTGCCTTATGAAGATGATTCCTTTGATTGTGTGGTCTTTGCAGGAGTTATACAATATATTCAAGATTATGGCATGGCTATGCGGGAGATTAGCAGAGTTCTTAAAAAAAATGGAAGGATGATAATTGCAAGCGTAAATAAAGATTCTATATTGAGGAGAATCAGAATAATCAATCCTGCGCCTAAAAAAGATGCCGGAGAGCACAACATCTTTTCACAGGAAGAGCTGAAAAAAATTATTACGGATAATGGCTTTGGTATAATAAAGGAGCTGGGTGTTGATGCTGTCAGGCTTCCAAAGAGCATCTGCTCTAATTCCCTGATAATCTGCCAAAATGAAAAATAAAATAATTCTTATTGAGAACAGAGAACAAGCCGAATATTATATTAATAATGCCGATAAGTTTAGAAATTTCTTCCCCACAGCACTTGTTTTTGAAGCTGAAGAATTATTAAGTAGAAAAGGCGTAATATTTAAGACTGATGAGGATTATGAGGCTGATAGGATATTTGATAATGTCTATAACTCCTGCCTGAAAAAAACTGAAATTATTATTGATAAAGTTAAGTTTTACTATAAGAAAATTAATCTTGCACATTTATTATACGCAGATATTTTCAGGTTTTTAGCCTATTTTGAAAGAAACCGCATTGTTATCGAAGAAATTTTAAGAGTTGAATCGCCTGAAGAAATCGCCGTTTTTGAGAGTGATAAAATCGGCGGCGCCTTTGATATTTTAAAATTTCTCTCTGAAGATAAAATCAGAGTTATAAAACTTGAGAAAGATGAGAAAAATGAAAAAAATATAAATTATCTTGCGGGAGCAGTTCAGAAAATTGCCGCTAAAAATATCGTTAATTTTTCAAATAAAAAAAAGATATTTTTTTCTGGTTCAAGAACTCTATTTGAACCTCTTGTTTCGGAGCTTATAAAAAATAAAAATAATCTTTTGGTAAGAAGCCATATGAACCTGCAAAAAAGCTGGTTTAGCGGAAAAAAATATATTCCATTCTACCAATTATCCGGATTTTCAGGAAAGAGGACAAATAAAGATATTGAAGATATTGAAAGAAATTTTGCAGTTAATTTCAGCGATTTAGAAAACAAAATTATCAAAAATATTATTTGGAAAATGTTAAATGAAAAATTCAATCTCGCAATGAATATAATTGACGAGTTAGAATGTCTTGCAATGAAACGCAAAATAGACTTATTCATCTTAGATGACGGCGCTGATTTTTTTCAGAAATTGGTTATAAACGTGTGCAATATATACGGAATTCCAAGCATAATCCTTCAGCATGGGCTTATAAGCGGGGAGGCAAAATCAATAGGAGATTATGTGCTGGCCTTTGGAGAAAAAAGCAAAGAAAAATATATTAAATTTGGATTTAATCCTGATGAAATAATAATTGTAGGGGCGCCCCAATATGATTCTTTTTGTTTTAGGGATAAGAATACTAATAGGAATAAAAAAATACTTTATGTTGTTGATGCTGTGAATAACGAAGAGCTGATAGCAGGACATCATTTAACTAAGAAATGCCAGAAAGAGATATTGAAATCCCTTTTCAGGGTGATGAAAAAGGACTTTCCTGATTATGGACTTGTTATAAAAGGCAGGAAAAACTGGGACTTGAATGGTTTGATAGATTACGTCGCTAAAGAAGAGAAATTTACTAATTACTCTTTTTTTATTGACGCTGACAAGGATGAGCTTCTCTCTTCTGCTGATGCTGTAATAATACATTACACAACAATGGGGATTGAGGCAATGTTATTCGGCAAACCGGTTATCTCTTACGAATTCAGGGGTATGGAGAAGTGGAATGTATTTTCTAGGATGAAAAATGTAAAATTTGCTTATAATGAAAAGGAATTAGGCGAGGCGATTAAGAGGTCTATAAACGAAAAACAGGATGGCGAAAAGATAAGAAAAATTCTTGAAAGCGAATTGTACAAACTTGATGGGAAATCAACCAAGCGTGCAGTTAGTTTTATAAATGGAATCCTATCCAAATAATGATGACTTATGACGTTGGTTTGGTTTTGGCACATGAACTAAATTCGGACAAAAGTTTAAGTGAGCAAACAAGAAAGAGAACTGAACTTGGGGAAAGGCTTTTTTATGAAGGAAAAATTAAAAACCTGATAATGTCTGGAGGCCACGGGGATTTAGGAGAATGCTACGGAGTTTCACTGGCAAGGCAGATGAAAAACCATGCTGTTCTTGAAGGCATTCCTGAAGAAAATGTTTTTGAGGAAGACATTTCATTTGAGACCGTCGGTCAGTTATTATTCTCAAAAATAGGGCTGATTGATCCGAATAAGTGGAAGAACATTTTAATAATTTCCAATGACTATCATGTTCCGAGAATAAGAAAGATTGCAGAAATCGTTTTTGATGACAGCTATAATATAAATTTTGCCGAAGTTGAATCCAAGCTTAAACCAGACTCCGGGAGTATGAAAAAAGAAACAGAGAGGCTGCAGAAATTTATTCAAACATTCAGGGGTGTTAAGAAAGGAGACAACCATCTGCTTCTGGAAAGGCTTCTGGAAAGGCATGATTTATACGCTCCTCTTTCTGAAGAATTCAGAAAAAGATTGAACGCTCTTATTGAGCGCAATAAGCATTCCTAATTTTCTTTGACCAATTCAAGTCTAAGCATACTTCCTTTGTCAGAAGGCAGATATTTGAATCCTCTTCTTTCAAAAATCTTTATCGAGGGCAAGTTTGAGGGTTTTATTTCTGCGTATATGCGCTCTATCCCTAAATGGGAAAAGGCGTATTCGCAGGATTCATTTAATAGTGTCTGCCCATAGCCCCTTCCCCTCATTGCCGGATTTAAATTTATGTTTATCTCTGCTGTCCGTGGGCTGTCTTGATAGTCAAACCTCACCATTCCTATTTGGTCTTCTTCATTTTCTCCTATTAGAATGCTTTTTTTGGGGTCTGCAAGTGCCCTTTTGTACCATACTTCATGGCTTTCTCTTGAAATTGGGCCTGTATCCCTCGACATCGCCCTTGTAACCGGATCATTTCTCCAGCTGAACAGATCAGAAGAATCTTCAATAGTTGCTTTCCTCAATCTTATTTCAGCCATAAGCGGCCTCTGGATGATTTAGTATGCTAAGTTCTGCAGCGTACAAGGTGCATTTGCTAACAAAATTCAAAATATCTTCCTTAGAATGCAAGGCACAAATCTGCACTCTGATTTCATCAAACCCTTTCGGAACAACAGGATAGTTTATGCTTGTTACAGCTATTCCACCATCATACATTTTTTCCACAAGAAGCTTTGCTTTTTCAGCGCTGCCTATTAAAATTGGCTGGATTGGGTGATTTGAATCTGCCGCAAATTTAAAACCTGCCTGATTCATTTTGGCCTTGAATAATTTAATATTTTCACGCAGAGCTTCTAACAAATTCCTGCCTTCAGGACTGTTTAATATTTTTATGGATTCTATTGCTGCAGCTGATGAACCTGGAGAGGGAGGATTTGAATAAATGTAGGTTGCAACAGACTCCCTTAAATAATCTATCAGTATTTTTTCACCCACTGCATATCCTCCTTCAACTCCAAAGGCCTTGCCAAATGTCCCTATAAGCAAATCGACATTCTCTCCAGAAACTTCTTCGCAGCCTCTTCCAGTTTCACCGAAACATCCTACTCCGTGGGCATCGTCCATGACTAAAATAATCCCCTCGGGGTAAAAGGGCCTGTACTCCCTGATTTTTTCATTTATCTTGCTTATATTCTGGGCCTCTCCAAGCATGCTGAAGATGCCATCTGTTATAATTAGAGCCCTTGAAAATCTGCCTTTATTATCCTCAAGAAGTTTTCCCAAGTCCTCATGGTCTAAATGTTTGAAAATTTTTCTCTGCTCCTTGGCAAGATTGGCAACCCTAATTCCGTCTATTATACTGCGATGGTTCAACTCATCTGAAATCACAAGAACATTTCCGGAGACCAATGAGTCTATGCTTTGCCCTTTGATAAGTGCATGTATTATCCCGAGGTTTGCAGAAAAAGCAGAAGATAAAATTAACGCATCTTCCCTCCCGTGAAATTTTGCGATAGCCCTTTCCAAGTCCTTATGCACGGCAAGTGTGCCTGAAATAAACCTTACTCCCCCTGATCCGACACCATAAATCGCTGCTTTTTCCGCCTCCGCAGATTTAAGACTCTTATGAAATCTAAACCCTAAATAATCATTTGAATTGAAAAGAACATATTCTTTTCCATCGATAATTGCCCTCGGACTGCTGCCTTGCGTAAATGACTTAATCACTTTCTCGTGCCTTTTGGAAATCTTTAAAGAATCTATCCTTTCTATTTCTTTTTTTAATATACCTTTAAATTTTTCCATAGTAACTTAGGTTTTGTATTCCTCATCAATTAAACTGAACGCCATCCTTGTACCTTTTTTTATATCTGTTTTTGCTCTTTTTCCTAATATTTTGTCCAGATTCTCTGGATGAAGCCCGAATCCTGGCCTTACAGACCGAACATTGTCTTCTGTAAAAACTTCGCCCTTTTTAGTATCTTTTGCGATGTAAAGAGATTTGGCAAACTCCCTGCCTCTTTTCGCTTTTTCTGTCAGATTATAGTTTACTACTCCCAGTGCCCTTTCCGTGTTGCGGATAGATTCTACAAGAAGCTTAAATTCTTCAGGTTCAAGGGAAAAAGCAGCATCGGGGGACAGCTCACCATTCCTGCTTTTAAGATTCCTATCCAAAATAAAATGTTTTTCAACGATTTTGGCGCCCAGAGCCACTGCAGCCACTGGAACAGATATTCCAAGAGTATGGTCAGATAAACCTGCAATAACTTCAAACCTTTCTTCTAAATCGGGAATTGTCTTAATATTTGATTCTTCATATGGGGCTGGATAAGCTGAAGTGCATTTTAACAGGATTATTTGATTGTTGTTAACAGATTTACAGGCTTCAATTGCTTTTTCTATATCAGATAGTTCAGCTATTCCAGTAGAAATAATAATTGGTTTTCCCTTTGACGCTGCATATTTTATTAGAGGTATGTCTGTTATTTCGAATGATGAAATTTTATGCGCCGGAAAGTCAAGCTCTTCAAGAAAATCAACTGCAGTCTTATCGAATGATGATGAAAAGCAGACCAATCCAAGCTCTTCTGACAGATTTTTTAATTTTGGAATCCACTCCCAAGGTGTATATGCTTTTTTATATAAATCATGAAGAGTCTGGCCATCCCAAATTGTTCCCTGCTTAATCTGGAAATCTTCATTATCGCTATCCAGAGTTATTGTATCTGGTGTATATGCCTGCAATTTTACTGCATCAGCTCCAGATTCTTTCATAGCCTTGATTGTTTTTACAGCCAAATCATAATCCTGCAAATGATTACATGAAAGCTCCGCTATTATAAATGTGGGATTATTTCTTCCGATCTTTTTATTTCCAATCTTTATTTCCAGAGGCATTTTTCCCGCATTTATTTCCTGCCTGACGCCCTCCTCTTTGTTTTTTATTATCTGGCTGAATTCACTTTGCCTGTTTAAATCTCTGATTTTTGGGTTTGCGTCTAAATATTTTAGAATATCTGAAATAGGTAAATGCGCAGCATCTTTTAAATTCTCAAATATTGATTTCAAAACTTCCAAATCCTCTTTAGTATCTATTGTAACTCTTATATCTGGCCTCCTTAGGAATCCTGAAGCTTCTATTCCTTTTATTTTGAAAATATTTGGATTTGCATAGATGAATGATGTCACGTGCTCTCTGTCTGTCTTTTTTTCTGCCAATTCATGCGCTTTCTTCAATGCTGCGAAGCTGAATATTTCTGCATCAAGGCCTCTTGGAAATGTTCTCGCGAGGACATTAGAAATATAATCATAGCTCTTTGAGCTAAATTCATCTATCAATAAGTCAATTAGTGCATAATCTATCAAAGGACAATCTGAAGTTATCCTTATTACGATATCTGCTTTATTTTCTTCTGCCGCCTGAAAATATCTATCTAAAACATCTTCTTCTGAACCTCTGAAGCAAGGACAACCTATTTTTTTGCAAAAATCTTCTATTTCGTCGTTTTCAGAATTTGTGGATGTTGCCACAATTACTTCATCTGCCTTGGATTTTCTGCATCTTTCAATAACATGCTGAATTATCGGCTTTCCTGCTAAGTTAATCATCACCTTGTTAGGCAATCTTGATGAGCCCATTCTTGCCTGTATTATTATCGCTGTTTTTCCCATATTTTTAGCAATGTTGAAGGGTATAAATAGGTTATTATGCTAAAATTGTTTTAATGTTGAAGATTTATAGAAAAAGGTAACCTTAAATACCTAAATAATCAAAGAAGAATATGCACGAAAATGAGCAATCCGAGTTTTGGAGCAAGGATTTTGGCAATGAATACAGTGAAAGAAATAATTTAGATCAGGAAGGCCTGGACAAATTATATATTGATTACTTTGGAATTTCCAGAACTGAACTTAACAGGGAATTTATTTCTAATTTTGATAAAAGCATGAAAATACTCGAGGTAGGGTGCAATACAGGCATGCAGCTCCTTAATCTTAAAACTCTTGGCTTTGGAAATCTGTCTGGAATTGACTTATCAAAAGCAGGCCTTAAGACTGCCAAGAAAAACCTGCCTGAAGCAAACCTGATAGAGGCCTCCGCGCTTGATATTCCATTCAAGGACGGATATTTTGACCTGGTCTTCACAAGCGGCGTCCTGATACATATCCATCCCGAAAATGTTGGGAAGGCAGTTGACGAGATATACAAGCTTAGCAAAAAATACATATGGGGATACGAATATTTTTCCGAAAAATGCGAGGAGATAGAATACAGAGGGCATAAAAACAGGCTGTGGAAAAATAATTTTATGAAAATATTTTTAGAGCGGCATCCTGACCTTAAAATTATAAGGGAAAAGAAACTGAAATATAAAAGCAGCGGAAATGTCGACCATATGTTTCTTCTGAAGAAAGGGGACTAAGAAATTATTTTCTCTGCCAGGCTGGCCAGCCTTTCTGAAGCCTTTCCATCTACCGAAAATCTTTTTCTATTCTCTGCTAGTTTCGCATTAATTTGTTTATTTGCCGAAGTTATTTTTTCTAAAATATCTGATATTTCGCTCCATCTCTGCGTGTAAGGTATTGCATTTATCTGGACCGGAGGGTACCCTATTAACTCCTCGTCCCTTATTTCCGGCAAAATCCCTCCTGTATTTTTGTCTAACAGGCATGCTTCAGTAAGACAAGTGCTTCTGCCCGCAGTGACTGAATCTGACAAAAGTATCAAGTCCAGCGTTGAGCAAGCCTCGGGCGGCAAAAAGGCATGGCCGAATCTTTCAGCAAAATTTTTAGTTATACCTGCTTCTTCTCTGGGATGGGGTTTAACTGTCAAAGCCTTGCCTAAATCGGAGGCCATCTGAAAAACTTTTTCTGTGACTTTTAATTCATAATCAAAAAAATTTGAGTCTCCATTGACTTTTACATTCTGAGTTGCATGAAAAAATATCCCTTCCTTTGACCCTGAATATTCTCCCAATTTTTTTATTAACCTTTCTCTATCCGAGCTTGAGAAGCCATTCCTTATTGCTGCATACCTGTCAAGGGCTGTCCAGCCGATAACGACTGCCCTCTTTGAAGCTTCCGCACCTAATTCAGTTTCAAGCTGGCTTAGCATTGTTGAGAGGCAGCTGCCGTCCATCAAGCTAATAGCCGAGGGCAAATCTTCTAAAGAACTGAAGCGCTTTGCATAATTTGTGTTTTGATCATTGACTCCTATTGAAGGGATTTTCATTCTGTTTGCTGTTCTGATGAATTGTGAATCTGGAGTATCTGTGCCCGATAGACCGGAAATAAGAAGGTCCACACCATCCAAAACAGAGTTATAATCTGGGGATTTGTTTATTCCCGCATTGAACAATCCAAACCCTTTCGCCTCTGCCTCGTTCCCTGTTGCATACACAACAACATCGTGCCCTCTTTTCATTAGCTCTTTTACAGGTTCTACCAAGGCATTCACTGATCCTGCCTGCTTTGCTGTAACTAATATCTTTGACATGTTTTTACAATCATCTCCCTCTTTATAAGTTTTTTTATAATCTATTAAAATTAAGGAATGCGAATAAATTTATATATGGGATGCAGATTTTACAAACATGATAACTGTGATAAACTGCGGAACAAGCAATCTCCGCTCTGTAGAAAAAGCCCTTGTTAAACTGGGTGCTGAATTCATTGTTTCTGATAAAAAAGAGGACATAGAATCTGCGTCCCATTTGATCCTTCCAGGAGTTGGGGCCTTTGGGGAGACCATGAAGAACCTCCATAATCTTGGCCTTGTTGAATGCATAAGAAAGGAAGTTCTGGAAAAGAAGAAGCCGATACTCGGGATATGTCTTGGCATGCAGCTTCTTTTCAGCACAGGGGAGGAAGGCGGGATAAACAATGGGATCGGCTTAGTCAGGGGAGTTGTGAAAAAGTTTGACCTTAATCCTGGAAAAAGGATAAAGATTCCACATATCGGATGGAATGATATATTGGGAGATGAAATTAGAGATATTGAAATACTCAAAGAGATAAATGAAGGGACGAACTTTTATTTTGTCCATAGCTATCATGCAGTCAGCGATGAGAAAATGAAAAAGGCATTCACAAATTACGGCTACGATTTCATTTCTGTTTTTCAAAAGGGCAACATATTCGGCACGCAGTTCCATCCTGAAAAGAGCCAGACTGAAGGGCTGAAGATAATTAAAAATTTTATTTCATACAATGCTTAAATACAGAATAATTCCATGCCTGCTTTTTAATGACAAGACTATTGTGAAAAGTGTTAAATTTAAGGATTTAAGGATGGTTGGGGATCCTACAACTGTTGCCAGAGTTTTCAACGAAAGAAAGGCTGACGAAATGATCTTCCTTGACATCATGGCTTCCAGAAAGAATAAGGAGCCTAATTTTGCAGTTATAGAAGGCATTGCCAGAGAATGCTTTATGCCTTTGACAATAGGCGGGGGAATAAAAAACATGCAGCATGTGGACAAACTTTTTCAAATTGGGGCTGATAAAATCTCACTCAATACAGCATTGGTTAAGAATCCAGATTTGATAATGGAAATAGTAAAAAAATACGGCTCGCAGGCGGTCGTTGCCTCTATAGATGCTAAGAAAACAGATAATGGATACAGATGTTTTATCTCTTCCGGGAATGAGGAGAGCGAATACAATCCTATTGAGCTTGCAAAAATCGCTGAAAGCCTTGGCGCAGGAGAAATCCTGCTCAACTCCATAGACAAAGATGGAACAATGGAAGGGTATGACCTGGAGCTGATAAGGATGGTCTCATCTTCAGTAGGAATACCTGTGATTGCCTGCGGAGGATGCGGAAAGGTCGAAGATTTTGTTTCCGCTATAAAAATTGGAGCAGATGCTGTGTGTGCGGCGAGCATATTTTATTTTGTTGGTGAAAGTATGATAAGCTCTAAAGACTACATGTCGAAAAAAGGTTTAAATATGCGCCTCTTATGATAAAAATATGAAGTACTGTAAGAGATGCCTTTTTCCTGATACAAAACCAGACATTTATTTTGATGAACATGGGATATGTGATGCGTGCAGGACTGCTGAAAAGAAAAACGAGGCTGAAGAAGGCATTGACTGGAAAAGGAGAGCAAAAGAATTCGAAGAGATAATAGAAAAATACAGGTCGAAAGACGGAAAAAATTATGACTGCATTGTTCCAGTCAGCGGAGGCAAAGATAGCATGTGGCAGACGTACTGCATGAAAGTAATCCATAAGATGAACCCTCTTGCGGTAACATTTGACCAATTTGACAAAACCAGTGTGAGCGAGCATAACTTAGAGATTTTAAGAAAGATCGGAGTTGACCATATACACTTCACCTTGAATCCAAATATTGTGAAAAGGCTTGTTAAGAAGGGCTTTGAAATTGTCGGAGACCCTTATTGGGTGAATCATGTTGGAATATTCACAATACCTGCAAAAATTGCCGTTGCTTTCAATGTCCCTTTGATAATTTGGGGCGAGAATTCGCAGATGGAATATGGCGGACCTGCAGCAGACAGGGAAAGAAAGGTATTGGATAAAAGATGGAGGCAGGAATTCGGAGGAATGAGAGGCTTCAGAGAAGAGGATATGGTTGATGATGAAATAAGCATGTCTGACCTGAAATCTTTAGTTTATCCATCTGATGAGGATATACAAAAAGTTGGAGTCACCGGATTATTTTATGGATATTATTTTAAGTGGGATTCCCAAAAAAATATGGAGAAAGCCAAGGAGTTCGGATGGAAGCCATTACCAAGAGCATGGGCAGGCTCATGGCTTGACTGGGAAAATTGTGACATGAAATTTGAAGGCATTAGAGAGCATTTGAAGTGGATTAAATATGGATACGGCCGAGCAACAGATCAGGTTAATATCTTCATAAGAAGCGGCTTATTGGAAAGAGATGAGGGGCTGAAGATAGTGAAAGAGAGGGACGGCAAATTGGAATATAAAAAAGAGTTTTGTGATTTTATTGGGATTAGCGAGAATGAATTTGACAGGATAAGAGACACTTTTGTGAATACGGATATTTTTAAGAGAGATGGGGATGGTGAATGGGTGCTTAAGCAGGGGCCTTGCTGATTATAAATGAATTTCCGTGATAACCAAATCTTAGAAATTCACTTAGTCTTATTTTAGGATTTGTTTTTAACCATTCCTTAAGTGCTCTTTGTTCTCCCTGATTGGGATTACCTTTGAAAAGATTCCAGTCGTCAAATATTAGTAATGTGCCTTCCTGTAAATAACCATTAATAAATTTTAAAACTTCTACTGCTGATTGATATAAATCCCCATCAATATAAATTATAGATGCTTTTCTATTTCCAATTTTTTCTCTCCACTTTTCTAAATCTTTAAACCAGCCCTTATAAGCTCTTACTTTATTAGTTAAGTCTGCACCTCTTTTTCTTATATTGGTCTTGAATTGTTCCAAATCACACGCATAGCCACCTCCCTTCAATAGTTTCATGCCTTCTTTGTTATTTGGTAGACCTTCAAAACTATTAAATGCTAAAAAGACCATATCGTTCAGCCCATATTTTTTTGCAAAGAAAATAGCAGAGGAGAAGCTCCCTCCATCATGAACTCCAAACTCTAAATAATCTCCTTTTATTTCGTTATCTCTAACAAAAATCATTGCTTCTCTCAAAACTCTGTCCTTAGAACTATAAGAAAGGTGTTCCTAGAAAAAATCTTTCAATTTCATACCCATTTTATATAACAACGATATTCCGATGTAATATTTATTTATAAATGTTTTGGAGATATTTTATGATATTTGATACAAAAGAAATTTTCTGTATATTTCAAATCCTTTTATTTTTGAATAAGAACAAAGGTAAATATAATCAAATGTTTAGAATGACCGGGGTTTCACATACTACGCTCCAAAGAGCCTTAAGAGAACCTCTTGATAAAAGATTCATCAAAAAACACAATATTGGTCATATGAACGTTGATTACGAAATTACTGAAAAAGGAAAAAAACTATTAGAAATATTGTTTAATTTGAATGAGATTTTAAGGTAATTACTCCTCAAAAAACTCGTTTATCTTTCTTACCACAAAATCCTGATCCTCTTCCGTCAACTGCGGGTATATCGGTAGACTCAACACTTGATTATAAAACTCCTCGGCCTTTGGGCAAAGCCCTTTTTCATAACCAAGAGACTGATAATAAGGCTGTAAGTAGACTGGCTTGTAATGTATCTGCGCAAAGATATTATTTTTTCTTAAATAATTGTATAAATCCAATCTAACTTTTGAATTACCGACTAATATTGGATAAAGATGGTACGAATTAAACTGCCCTTCTTTTTCTTTTATTGTCCTTATATCCTTATTGTCTGCAAAAGCACGGTCATATCTTTCAGCCAGTTTTCTTGAAGCCATTATGAATCCATCTACTTTGTCTAGTTGTGACAATCCAAGGGCGCATTGTATATCCGTAATTCGATAATTGTAGCCAAGAGAAACCATTGGTGTTCCCCAAGGTTCATCTTCTGTTTTTTTACTTGGATCTATTCCGTGACTTCTTAAGACAATTAATTTTTTGTATAATTCTTCACTATTTGTGGTTATCATTCCGCCTTCTCCCGTAGTTATATGTTTAACAGGATGAAAGCTGAAGATGCACATATCAGAATGAGTGCAAGAACCTATTTTTTCAGTTCCATTTTTAGCTCCAAGTGCATGGGCTGCGTCTTCTATTATTATTCCATTAAAACTTTCTCTAAGTTTTTTTGTATTGAAGGGTAATCCTCCGTAGTGGACAGGTATTATTATTTTAGTCTTCTCATTGGTTTTATTTGATATGTCCTTCAAATCAATTAATCCTTGATTATCTATCTCTGTAAATATAGGTTTTGCTCCACAGTAGAGGGCACAGTTTGAAGATGCGAGAAAAGTCAGAGGAGAAGTTATTAGTTCGTCTCCATATTTTAATCCAGATGCAAGACAAGCCAAATGCAAGGCAGCAGTACCGTTAGAAATAGCTATGGCGTATTTGGCGCCGACATATTCTGCAAATCTTTGTTCGAATTCTTTAACTTTAGGGCCAGTAGTTATAAAATCGGATTTCAGTGTTTGGACTACCGCCTCTATGTCTTTTTCATCAATGAATTGCCTTTGGTAAGGGATTATTTTATCCATTTCTCTAAATCAATACTGTCAAGATATCTCTTAAGCTTATCGTATGGTAAAACTGCATCGTTTGAGCTGTACTCTTCTAACCCTGTTCTTTTTTTATTTTTAAGGTAGTTATAGTTTATCCTGTCTAAATATTTCTGTATTTGAGAAGTTATGACATACATGTTTTGAAATTCAAAGGTTCTTGAGACTTCTGAAGAATTTATCATTAATTCATGTATTTTTTCTCCAGGTCTTATTCCTACAAGCTTAACTTTATTATTTGAATTATTTTTTTCTTTCAGGTAATTTATTAAATCAGTTATTTTGAAAGCTGGAAGTCGAGGTATAAAAATTTCTCCGCCTTCTCCGTATTTTATTGCGTTAAAAATTAACTCTACTGCGTGGTTAGGTGTTATTATAAAGCGAGTCATATCTGGATTTGTAAGAGGGATGTCTTCATTATTTTTTATTTTAGAGAGAAAGAAAGGAATTACAGAACCTGTGCTTTGAAGCACATTTCCATATCTTACACATGAAAATGTAGTTTTTGCGTTGCCTTTGCTGAAGTTGTTTTCTACAAAGATTCTTTCTGCAACAAATTTACATGCTCCGTAAGTGTTTACTGGAGAGCAAGCCTTATCTGAAGATACTAGTATCACCTTATCAACTTTGTTAATCAAAGCTGCCCTTATGACATTCAAAGAACCAAGAATATTTGTTTTTATTGACTCGTCCACATTATACTCAATCATATCTATCCTCTTCAAGGCAGCTGCGTGAATTACTATATCGCATCCTCGCATCGCCCTTTCTAACCTCTCATAGTCTCTTACATCTCCGATAAGGGTCCTGATTACATCTTTATGTCTAATGAATTTTTCCTGTAATATGTGGTGTTTAACCTCGTCTCTGCTGAAAACCCTTATACTCTTTGGCTTGTGCTTCAAAATTTCTGCAACCAAATTTCTACCTAAAAAGCCTGTGCCTCCTGTAATTAAAATAGTTTTTCCTTTTAATTCGTGTTTCATGTCCATAATAAAAGACAATAGGGGTTATTCTTAAAGTTATCTATAGGGAGTTATATACTTAGAAAATTTTAAGATTAGTTATCTTTTCAGAGCTTTGAAATCTTTCTTGCTTATCCCTTTTATTAGGAATAAAACTAAGAAATAAACTACTGCTGCCGTGATAATTTCTATAACTAGTATTAAGAGGTTAGTTTTAACATTTATTATCCTGTTGAATCCCACTAAATACAGTGCCATAATAGAGCTAGAAATTAGAGGTTTGATAAAAGTTGAATAGCTTGCCTTGAGATTTAACAGTTTTCTTGAAAATATTGCAACCATGAAGAAATTAAGGTATCTAGTGAGTATTGTTGCTACCGCTGCTCCCAATACTGCATATATTTCTCCGAGGGGTAGTAATAAAATTATTAGTAAAAAGTTGAGTATTATGTTCAATATTGTTGAGATTATAAGAGCATTGGCTGTGTATTTTGACTTTCCCTTGGCATTTAAAACTGAAGTAAACAAGTCACCTGTTCCGGCTGAGAAAATCAGAAGAGAAAGTACATATAGGGGAATGGCTGAAGGAATGTATTGGACTCCATAAATTAGTTCTATGAAAGGTTTGGCAATAAATAATAATCCTATTGAGGCTGGAATCGTGATTATTGAGGAATAATGAATTGATTTGTTGAATAAGTTGTTTAACTTCATATTTGAATTTTGTGACAAAAGGGGATATAAAACTGGAACAATTGTTACTAAACCAATAACGCTTAGAACGATCGCAGACGCTGCCCTATAAAATCCGAGAAATTCAAGAGATACGAATTTTCCGAGAATTAATACATCTATGTAGAGAAAGAAAGCTCCAGTTAATGAGCCAAGAGCTAGAAATTTTAGATAATTGAAAACCTCTCCTTTGTTTATCTTTGTTTCCTTGGTTTTTTTAAATAAGAATTTGTATTTTTTTGACAATACAAAAAGTGAGAAAAACAAACTGAATAATGCCACAACTGTAAGCACTACAAAAACACCACTTACTCTATATGCCACTGTGGCAAAAAAGATTAATGGGAGGAGAGAGACTCTTAATCCTTGAAATATTGTTTCCCTTATAGCAAATACCTTAACATTTTCAAAAGTGTAAAATAGATAAGAAATAAATTGAGATAGAGACATGATAACTAAGTAAATTGCTGACATAAACAAGGGGAATTGTAAATCAGGAGTTTTATAAAATGAAGATATTGGTTGTGCAAATAAGATTAAAATTGCTGCTGCAGATATGAGTATAACTACTTTTAATTTTAATAGATAGTCGAAGTATGCTTTTGCTTTATTTTTGTTCTTTTTATAGTTTGCAGAGATATATCTGGAAGCAGCTTCATCTATTCCAAAATTGCCAAGAGACATCAGAGTTAAGGCGACTGAAAGGGTTAGGTTGTATAATCCAAAAAGTTCAGGGTTTAATATTCTTGCCAGTATAATTGTGAAAACTATTCCTCCTCCTCTGTTTATTATTACTGAAATAATATTGAAGAAAGAGTTAGCTAAAACCCTGTTTCCTTTTTCTTTTACCATTAATCTCTTAAACGATAGACGTTATTAAAGGTTATTCCTGAAAAAATTTATAAATGAAGGATCGGGTATAATTGAATGCTAAAATTGGATAAAGAGAGTCTATCTGAAAAAATAGGCAATTTTCTTGGTTATTTAGTTGCGTATTTGATATTTACAATAATCTTATTTTTTGTTCTTAGCTACTTGAATAAACTTCCTGAAGGATGGGGCTATATCCATATATTAGCAATAGGTTTATTAATATCTCTAATAGGGAGTTTAATTAGGGAACTGCTAAAATGAGCATGTTTAAGGATTTTTTTATAGGATTTAAGAAGGGTCAAAAGGCTTTTGGAGAGAATATTGGAATTGTTATCAATTCTATTCTTTTAACTATTGTTTATATCTTTGGCGTGGGCATTACTTCTGTAATAGGAAAAATTGGAAAAAAGAAGTTTCTAGAGGGAGAAGCTAGTAAGGGCACTTATTGGCTCGATTTTAACCTTGGAAAGAAAAAAATGGAGGAATATTATAGGCAATTTTAAAATGGATAAAAGTACATATGTTCTAGGAATAAGCTGTTTTTACCATGATGCTTCTGCTGCTTTACTGAAAGATGGAGTAATTGTTGCAGCTGCTGAAGAAGAGAGATTTACCCGAAAAAAACATGATACGTCTTTTCCTGCTAATGCTATAAAGTATTGCCTTAAAAGTCAAAATATCAAGATAAATGACTTGGATTATGTTGGGTTTTATGAAAAACCATTTTTGAAATTTGAAAGAGTTTTATACCAACACTTAGATTCTTTTCCTAAAAGCTACAAAACCTTTGTGTCTGCATTGCCTTCATGGTTTAATGAAAAGTTGAGAGTAACAAAAATTATGAAAAAGAAGATGAAATGTAAAAAACCAATATTATTCATTGAACATCATCTGGCTCATGCCGCAAGCAGTTTCCTTGTGAGTCCATTCAAAGAGGCTGCAATACTTACTATCGATGGTGTCGGAGAATGGACTACTACTACTTATGGTTTTGGTAAAGACAAGGATATAACCCTTCTGAAAGAGATTAGATTCCCTCATTCTATAGGGTTATTGTATTCAACTATAACTGCATATCTTGGATTTAGCGTTAATAATTCTGAGTACAAAGTAATGGGTTTGAGCCCATATGGAAACATGAATAAGAAAACAAATCCTTACTATCGAAAACTTAAGAAAGTTATGGATGTAAAAGATGATGGAAGTTACAAGTTAGATATGAGTTATTTTGTTTATCATTATTATGATAGAATGCCTTCTAAAAAACTATGTGTCCTTTTGGAAGGACCTATCTCAAAAAGAGGAGAAGAAATGACACAGAGACATAAAGATATTGCAGCGGCACTTCAGATGATTACTGAAGAGATTATAACAAAAATATTAAATCATGTACATAATGAAACAAAAAGTAAAAATATTGTAATCGCTGGAGGAGTCGCGCTCAATAGTGTTTATAATGGTAAAATTTTGAAAAATACCCCTTTTAAAAAGATATGGATTCAGCCAAATTCATCTGATGGAGGAACAAGCATTGGTGTCGCCTCTTATATTTATCACACACTTCTAGGAAATGAGAGAAATTATGTATTCAATAATGCTTATCTCGGTCCTGAATTTTCTACTTCTGATGTGAAGAAATTCCTTGAAGACAGTGAGATTAAATATTCAGAGTTTAAAAATGAAAAAGAACTTGTCAAAACAACTGCGAAGCTTATTTCGGAAAGCAATGTTATTGGATGGTTTCAGGGAAGGATGGAATGGGGGCCAAGAGCTCTTGGAGCAAGAAGTATTCTTTCTGATCCAACTAATCCAAAAATGCAAGAAGTTTTGAATTCTAAGGTAAAACACAGAGAAAAGTTTAGACCTTTTGCTCCGGTAGTTTGCGCAGAGGATGCTGGAAAATACTTTGAATGTGATAAACCTTTGCCAGACCCGGTTGATTATATGCTCATGGTTTATCCAATAAAAAAGAAATGGCATAGCGTTATCCCTGCAGTAACTCACGTTGACGGTTCAGGAAGATTGCAAACAATAAAGAGAAACCAAAACTCCCTTTATTATGATTTGATAAAAGAGTTTGGAAAAATTTCGGGAATACCGATTTTAATTAATACTTCTTTTAACATACGAGGAGAGCCAATAGTCTGTACACCTTATGATGCTTATAAATGCATGATGGGGACAGGTATAGATTATTTAATAATGGATAAGTTTATTATTAAGAGGGAGGACAATCTCAAACACGCGTGGGATAGTGAAAAATATGCCAAGGATTAGGCGCATTTTAAGGACTACACATAATGTGATTACTTTTGCTCTTTGGAATCTGTTTGTTATTGTAATTCTGCTTATAGTCCTAGAATTCTTTTCTGGCATCTTTGTTAATTGGTATTATTATGGGAGTGGTGCTCAAATAAACTACGATGCATTTTCTTCAAAATCTGTAGCTAATAGTTATTTAGATGAAGTAACTTCCTTGCAAGCAATATACAGTCCATATATAGAATATCTTCCAGAGCCAAATTTCACAGGGAATTTTATGAATACTGATGAGAATTCACTTAGGAAAACTATTAATGATTGTTCTGGACCTGGTGCTATTAAAATATTTGTCTTGGGAGGGTCTACTGCATTTGGAGGAGTAGGTGATGAAAACACTATTGCTTCTTTGATGTCCAAAGACCTATGTGATCAAGGAGTTAGAGTAGAAGTTACAAACTTTGGAGTTTCTGGATATGAAAATACTAAAGAAATAGTAAGACTTGAGTTAGAACTTAGAAATGGAAATGTCCCTGACTATGTAATTTTTTATGATGGTGTAAATGAAGTTTATTCTGCTTTTCAAAATAATGAAGCAGGATTACCTCAAAATGTGGCTAACAGAAAAGCCGAATTCAATAAAAAAGACAGATTAAATTTGGGAGGATACATTTACTATAGTGATACGATGACAATAATAAGAGGCATTAGTAAAAGAATTTTCAAGGGTAAAGAAGACAAATCTGCTGAAAATGAAAAACTTGGTGATGAGATTGTGAATGTTTATTTTGAAAACCTAAGAATTGTGAAATCGCTTGAAAAAGAATATGGTTTTAAGACTTACTTTTTCTGGCAACCAATAATCTACTTAGATAAGCCACTTACAGATGGAGAAAAATCGGTAATCTTGGAAAATGTTAAACCTCTTTACTTGGAAACCTATCCTAAAATTCCAGAGATAAATGAAGAAATTAATTTTTATGATATTTCAAACGTCTTTTCTCAAGAAAAGAGGGACGTTTATATTGATTTTGCACATTTAAATGGCTTGGGTAATGATATTGTTGCGAACAAGATTGTTAATATATTTTCAGAAAAAGAAAAGTTTAAATAAACTTGAAAATTGGCTTTAAAATGGAAGGCACCAATAAGGGTATGATCGGAGAATTTTGGAGTTATATGAAAATCAGGAAGAAATGGTGGCTTACTCCAATTATAATCATGATCGTTTTAGTAGGTATATTGATAATATTCGGACAGAGCTCTGCATTGAGTCCTTTTATTTATAGTTTGTTTTGATTATCTTATCTTTCTCAGATGTTTATAATTGTTGTAGAATTTGTACAGAACTGAAAGAACTGCAATGATAGAAAATATTAAGAGATAGTAATGTGTGATTCCCAGAAGCACAACGACTAAAAGAACCCAGAATAGTTCTGGAGGTCCGTAAATCCGAGAGATTATCCGTTTTATTAGGTTTAATGGACTGGATTTATTGCTTTTGGTTTTAACACTTAAGTTATCCATTTTGTATTTTATAGGTTTGGGATTATGAACTAAGACAAATACAGCCATTGATTCAAATAAGAAGAAGTAAGGATACCACAAACCTATTGCTAAACCTGTAAAAATATCATAGAAATGTCCGGATTGTAAATAAGAATAATATCCGAAACAAGTCATAATTATTGGAAGTGTGACTGCATGTACAAAGGAGTCAAAATACCCTCCCCCTCTTGACTGTGTTCCTTGAACTCGCGCAAAAACTCCGTCTATGAAATCCAAATAATTTGTGAGAATCATTAAAACAATAGACCAAATAGCAAGAGATATTGTTCCTTTAAGAAATAAAAAAGGCAGAATGAGCCATAATAGAAGATTCAATGTAGTAATAATATTGGCAGTTATGAATGTGTTTCTAAGATAGTATGCGATAAAAATCGCTGATTCGAAGGTTGCATTTTTGATGATGCCAAACCCGTAATTATGTTTTTTGGCGTAATCCTGTTGAGTCTTTCTAAACTCTGAGTAAGTTTCTTTCATTTAAACACTTTTTTAAATTTAGCCTCTACCTGAAGTCATAATGCCTATTCTATCTTGTTGTCTCTCGTCTAATTGTATTGCTCTTCCTTGTCTCTGTTCGTAATCCTCCATGAAACCAGTCCTTACTAAATCCGCTAAACCTGTAGTTCTTTCTGCGTAACTTAACCCTGCGGCTAACTGAACTACTGGAAGAAGCGCTTTTGAATGCCCTATAAAGTATCTTGCGTCTCCATTTGCCCAAGGGATATCTTCGGATCCAATGGTTCGAGTATCTAAATCTGGTCTATGAGAATCTTCATCTTCAGATCTGTTTGCTCGAGCAGTGGCGAAAGCTTGATGAACCATATTTTGTAATTCTGAATTTCCTTTTGATAATCCCCTATCTTCGGCAAGTTCTATAACTTTCCACATACCCACCATTTTTTGAGTCTCTGGATCATATCCTCCGGAAGTGCTATACCCATAAACTCCAAACAATTCTCTTAATTTTAGAAGTTCTGCTTTTGTAGGATGAACTCCGCCAGTTATTGTTGATTTTCCATCAGTTTCTAAAACAGGTTCATGAAGAAATGAAGTAGCACGTTTTTTTTCATAATCTTCTTCTATAAATCCTCTTTGGATTGCATATTCCCTTATGGGAGTTCCAGGATAAGGAGTAAGAAATCTTACAGAATATTTTTCTGGCGAAATTCTTCTTAGCTGATCTATTGTTTCAAGTACCATCTCTCTTGTTTCTTCTGGAAAACCCATAATATTATACAAAGAGGTTTTGATTCCTACATTTTTTAGAACTCTTGATGCTGCTTCTAAAATTCCCGGCTGCATTGGCCTGCGAAGAACATTTTCCCTAAGCCATTCACTTCCGGATTCTGCTCCGATAGCAATCATTTTTACGCCCATCCTCTTCAATATTTCTGCTTTTCCGGAAGAGATTACACCCCCATTATCGTCAATCCATTTACCTGTTGAAAGTTTTCTGACAAGGTATTCTGGTCTGCTCATCGTAAATATCGTGACGTCTCCATTTGGGTTAACGTGTTTTTCCCATAAATTACCTATCTCTTCTAAATCTTTTAGAGGCATCGTTGGAAGATTCTCATCTATCAACTGGACGTGATTAAATCCAAATCTTTCCTTCATGGCAACAACTCGTGAGATGATGTTTTCAGCAGTATGAAATTTGTAATTGCTACTATCATCTCCAGGGATCTCATGTAAAACAGGTTGGATACAGTAAGAACATTTGAAAGGACATCCTCTGCTTATTTCGATATATGCATAATTTTTGAGCTGACCTTCGAAGGGTCTAACTCTATGCCTTGAATCAAACATATCCCAATCTGGAAGAGGCAGGTCATCTAAATGTTCTATGCCTTTCCCTCTTGGGTTCTTTGAGACATTTCCAGATTCTCTATCTTTAAGCCATAATCCTGGGACATTGCTTACACTCTTTCCTTGATTTATACCCCTTATAGTAGACAACAAAGGCAATTCTCCATCGCCTATACAAACCAGATCTACTCCGGGATGTAAGATTGCTTTATCTGGAGCTACTGTAGCATGTGGTCCTCCAACCATAACAGGAATTCCGAATTCTTTTGCAACTGGAGTCACATAGTTCAAGGCTTCTTCAAATTCAAAACTTGTTAAACCAAGTGCAATTAAATCTGGTCTGAATCTTTCCACATGTTCTCTGAATTTTTCTCTAATGTTTACTGGTTTTCTCTCCGGATCATAGCCCTCAACTCTCTTGAATTCTCCCATCCTTTCTCTTATCTGCCTTGCATTTTCTGCTACTGGTAAGCTTTCATCTCTCCAAAAACTTGTGTCGAATAATTCGTGGTCTATGCCATGGTCTCTCATCATTCCACCCAAAACCGAAAGACCTGGATGAATGAATCCTTCCTCAAGAGCGTTAAAATAACCGAAAAGGACTCTCGGTGTGTCTCCCCTTCTAGTATAAACAATAGGAGGGTTGTCAGCTGATTGTAAAACGAATAAACTTTTGAATCGGTCACTAACTTCTCTGGCTGTACGTGTTTCTGCTGAGAGCTCGCTTCTCCGTGTAGTCATTAATTTATAATAGATGTATGATATATAAACTTTTTTGACCGATATTAAGATGAAAAAATAAGAGATTTTGCTAAATTATATTCTTCTGGAGTGTTTATGTTTAAGAAACTAATTTCTCCCTTCAATTCAGGGATATCCAAATTATGGATTGGATATTCATTACATATTGCATTTATGGGAGAATCTAATGCGAGGTCAAAATATTTTTCTGACTTCATCTTCTCATTAAGCGCTTTTGAAAAATCAGCCCCTATTTTAAGGATTGGAACATATATCCTTTCAGAATTAACTTCATTTCCTATTTCCTTTATAATACCCTCATTTACTAAGACCCTCTTCTTTTTTTCCCCTTGTAGAGCTTTTCTTGTTGAAAGAACAGAATCAAAATCAGAATGAACAACTTTTTCCAAAAGTTCTTTAGTGAAAAAACTGTCCCCATCTAAACATACAAATTCGTCCCCATTTGATGCCTGTAACCCGAGCCAAAATGAATAACAATGATTTAGTTCTACATTTTTATCGTTTATTATTATTTTGCCTTTTCCAGATATTTTGAAAACTTTCTGTCTGTTTTCTTCTGACCAGGTTTCTCCTTCTTCTCCGATTACCACCAAAATGTCTTCTTTACTAATTCCGCATGAGGTTAGAATGTCTATCTGGCGCTCAAGAAGAGTTTTTTCGCCTATTTCTATAAGACATTTTGGGACAAGGCTTATATTACCAAGTCTTTTTCCAATGCCTGCTGCTAAAATTATTGCTTTCATATAATTTATCTGAATTAGGCTTTTTTAAAACTTTTCAGAAGACTAATGCTCCTGATTTGCTTCTTTGCCAAACCTTCCTCTGATAGAAATATCCCCGATACTTTGTCTATACTGATCAGAGATTTCATTAGCAAGAAATGTAGAGTCTTTATCGTAAACAGCAATAACATCAACCATTGGATAAAGAACAATTGCTTTTGTGCCCGTATCTTTAAGTGTAAGAGTTATCCACGGTTTATGTGGGTGAGTATCTATGGTATATCTATCTAAAACAACTTCTCGGAGTAAGGATTCAACTCTGCTAATCTTATCTTCTATGCCTTGGGGCTTTACTCTTTCTTCGCTCATTTAATTAGAGAAAAGAAATCATTTATAAAGATTTATATTCAGAATTTTTTAGTTATTTAGTGGTACTTTTTATCATCCGAGATTATTGGACTTTGGAAGACTATAATTCTCGTCTCGTTATCAATCGGAATGGCCCCATGAATGTCCCCTGGTTCAAACAAAACTACATCGTTTTCGTTTAGCAAATAGTCCTGTCCGTTTATTTTGTATCTTGCTTTGTCTAAGAAATATAGAATTTCGCAAGAGTGGTCATGAGAATGTTGTCTTTCTTCCAGTCCATGGGGATGAGTTACGTAGAGCATCTGCAGACCTGAGACATCCATGTCCAACTCTTTCTGAAGAAGATTTCTTACTGTTCTTCCATCAGGCCTTTCCTGTATTTTAACTTCTACGAATCTTATTATTTTCATTTAAAACTCCGATTATTTTTGAGAGATTTTCATTTTTTGAATTATTTTCTGTAGTTATCTCTCCAGATAAAGTATTGAAGCAGATTATAAATGTTTTATTCTTTGATTTTTCATCAACTTCTGGATTAATCATGACTTCTTTTGATGAAAAGTATGCTTTGATTGAGGGGGTTTCATTTAATGCAGACTTCGAAAAATTATTTTTTCTATTTTTAAGCCTTCTGATTATTTCTTTTTCTGGGCAGACCGTTTGTACAATGAAGAGTTCGCAATCGAATTTATTTAATACTTGAGATATGTTCTCTCTTTGCCATTGAAAAAAATGACCTGCATCTAAAACGACATTTTCATTCTTTGATAAGCTTAATTCTAATTTTTTTAACATCTCACCATAAACCTTTTTATCCATTTCTGTTCTTTTTTGAGAGGTAAGGTCAAAAAAATCATTTTTCGCATCTTCTTCTGAAAAGTCAAAACCTAACTCTTTTCTGATAATTGCCGAATGGTATATTTTGGTTCCAAGGCATTTAGAAATTGTTCTTGCAGTCGTGCTTTTTCCAGAAGCAGTGTATCCAGTCATCATAATCACAAAATTTTTATTCATTTTCCATTTCAGAGAATAATTCTTCTCCCCCATCGACAGTTATAGTCTGCCCCGTAGTCCATGAAGAAGTGTCTGATGCAAGATGAAGGGCTGCGAAAGCAACATCTTCAGAATTGCCTTTTCTTTTTACTTTGTTTGTATATTTGGTTAAATTCTGACTATTAAAGTCATTTCTTATAACTCCGGGTTTTATACAATTGACCCTGATATTCGATTCTCTAAGTTCTCTTGCTAAATTTCTTGTTAGTCCAACAATTCCTGATTTCGCGGCAGCATAAGCAGTATTGCTATCTAAAAGAGTTTTGTGGGCTGCAGAAATATTTATTATTGAACCTCCTTCTTTCATTAAAGGTATAATTTTACTTGACAGGACAAATACACTCTTTAGGTTTGTATTTATCACTTCATCCCAAAAATCTGAAGACATTTCGTGCATTTTTTGTCTCTTTGTGTACTTTCCTCCTGCATTGTTAAAGAGGATATCTACTTTTCCGTAAACTCTTTTTATTTCTTCTACTGCTTTATCGACTTCTTCATTTTTTGTGACATCGCAGGCAATAGATATTGCTTTTCCCCCATTAAATCTAATATCTTCAGTAATCTTATTTGTTAGTTCTGTGTTTCTTGAAATTAAGACTAAACTTGCCCCTTCTTTTGCAAAAAGATATGCAGTTGAAGAACCAAATCTTTTGCTAATTCCGCTGATTACAGCTACTTTGTCCTTAAGATTCATCTTCTGAATCCTCCGTTGTATATTTATCATTTAGAAGGTTAGGAAATCTTATTGCAAATAAAACCACTTCATTTTTCAAGGCAAGCCATTCGTGCTTTTCTCCGGGCTCGAGAAAGACTAAATCCCCTTTCTTAAATTCATAAATTTCTCCTTTTAACTTTGCTTCTCCATCTGTCAAAAAATAGACTGATTCATAAGACTCCTTATGCCATTGCTCTTTGCATTTGCCCCCTTTGGGTATTGAAGTCTCGTAAAAACCGACATCTTTAGGATGAATCTGGAAAGGAGAAGTGAGTAATCGCTTTATAATGTAACCATTTCTATCCACATCAGGCACTTCGTTTCTCCTAATTATTTTCATTTTTAACTTTGTTTTTGATTAAATTTAGTCCTTCTTCAAGGTTTAAAGCTTTTATGTAGTTGTCTTCAAATTTGACTTTAAAGGGCCTATTAGTCTCGTTGAGGTTCTTTCCCTTAATTTTTTCTAAAGACAAGGAGAATACTTCTGCTATTTTTATCCCCCAATCATATTTGGTGACTTCGGATGGACCAGACAAATGAGCTAGACCTGTAAAATTGGAGTCTATTATTTTTTTTACTGCTTTAGAAACGTCATCTATAAGTAATGGATACTTTACTCTTTTGTTGTCTAGAATTATTTCATTTTCAGATTTTATTTTTGAAATTGTGTCTAAAACAAAGTTTTTCTTATTTGTATAAATAGAACCATACAATATTGTTGGTCTTATGATTGCATAATTCGTAACAAATTTTTTGACTGCTTCTTCTCCCATTAATTTTGTTTCTCCGTAATAATTTATAGGATTTGGCTTGGAATTTACTGAATAAGAGGGTTCATTTCCTGAAAAAACATAATCTGTTGAGAGATAAATCATTTTTATTCCAAACTCTCCGCATAATTTTGCAATTTCTTCTGTAGCCTTGTAATTTACCTGATAAGCAAGATCTTTATCTTTTTCACATTTGTCTACATCGACAAGGGCAGCAGCATGGATAAGTATTGAAGGTTGTAATTTTTCAAGTAACCGTTTAATTTCTTCAGGATTTCTTAGGTCTAGAGAAAAAATTCTTTCAGTGTTTGTATTTCTACTTGTTCCATAAACATCGTAATCTCTGCTAAAATCCTCAAAAATCTTACTCCCTAAAAAACCATCAGCTCCGGTTAGTAGTACTTTAGTCATTTTCTTTTGCAAAATTTGAGGCTTCTTCGTAATCTTTTTGGGTGTTTATGTTTATTAATCGGAACTTGAAATTATCTTTTTGCCAACTTTCAGCAAACTGATTAAGAAGCATGACTCCCCTTAGATAAATTCCCAAAGCAATCTTTTCATCTCCTGCACCCTTGATATGAAATGGAGCCATGCTACAAAAATGTGCAACTTCGGAAAAACTAGCCCTTATCTTCCAATTTTTATCTTCTTTCAAAAGATCATATTTGTTAAACAGTGTCGGAAGGCCTGATAAAACTCCTTTGTATTGGTCAAGTTCTACAGATCTTTGAATCTTAAAGTTTGCATTTAAATCATCCAAATCATTGTTTATTGATAAATCAAATTTATTCTCATGGATAAAATCATATAACCCATTCAAACAATGATAAACTTTTCCTAAATCGTAGGTATAGTCTCCACCTACTCCGCCCCCGTACATTTTACCTCGTGGGTCTATTAAAATAAACTTCTCTGGATTTTCTTTATCTATTAGAACGTTATCAAAATGAAGGTCTCCATGGAGCAAACTTAATCTGGTTGGATTTAATGCGTCTAATAAATCTTTTTCACTTTTTAAAGAGCTAATTAATGGTTTTATATTTGAAAACTCCTTGCCGTTTATTTTTAGTGTTTTTTTATCTATTATCTCTCTGAATATATTTGACTTTTTTTTAGATAATTCTAATCTATCAAAAATTCTGTCAAAATAAACCTTGTTTACAAAATCTTTTTCATAATTCTTAATTTCTTTGGTATACAATTTTTCAAACAAAAAATCAAAAACTTTACTCAATATTTCCTTTGCTTTTGTTTTATCGATTTCTCCAGACATTAAAGATCTTCTAAGACTTTTATATGGGTAGTACTTCAAATCCATGTAAACATGATCTCCCTCTAAATTGTAATTTAGAACCTCTGGAAAATGATTCTTTAAATCTTTGGGTAGATTTATAAGCCACTTAGCTTCGTTGATTAGTTTTTCTTTATCTTCTGTAGCTTCTTTCCTAACAAATTTCAGGTTTTTTTCTGATTGGCCCTCTTTCTTTTCTAATATTTTGGTTACTGCAAATGAACCCCCATTCAGAAAACTATCTTTTATCTTAAAGTCATAGAGGTCGACATTATGAATAAAGTTATTGAAACAGATTTGATAAATCGGTACATCTAAATTAGTTTTCGAATAATCTTTACTTTCCATTTCTTCCTTAAATTTCTGCAGAAAATCTCTACCAAATTTGGCTATTCCCGTATAAACTCTATCGGTCTCAAAATTTGGACCTATGCCAAGAACCCTGTCTCCTTTTACTAAAACAAGATTCCCCCTTTGAGGCGTTTTTTCATTTGTAGTCAAGAGGGCAGAAGAATGACTTGAGTTTAGTAACTTGTTTATTGCTTCTTTGCTAAAGAACAGGTCTCCATCAAGAAAAATTACGTTTTCATTGATTCCCCTTAATGCGAGCCATAGAGAATGGCTATTCCCCGTTTCTAAATTTTTTGTATTAATTAGTACATTTTTATGTAAATTTTTAACTTTCTGTCTGTTTTCTTCTGACCAGGCTTCTCCTTCTTCTCCGATTACCACCAAAATGTCTTCTTTACTAATTCCGCATGAGGTTAGAATGTCTATCTGGCGCTCAAGAAGAGTTTTTTCGCCTATTTCTATAAGACATTTTGGAATATTTTTGCTTGAAATTCCAGATATTTCGTTAGCGCCTGCAGCAAGAACTATTGCCTTCATTAAGTGCTAAAAAACCCCGGTTTTAAATAGTTTACTAAGGACAATTACAGACTTAAAAGGCAATCAAAAAATCTTTAAATGGATTAAACACCATCAGATTATGAAACTGTTTATTGTGAGACATCCTCAGACAGAATATAATGCGAAAGACATAACCCATGGCTCATATCCTGAATTTGACGATGGAAGAATTTCAGAACTTGGAATTAAGCAGATGCATGGATTAGTTAGTAAAACTAAAGTTATTGGAATAGACATTATAATTTCAAGTGACTTGCCTAGGTGTAAAATACTTGCAAAAGAAATAAGCTCTGAATTAGATACTGAAATTGAATATTCTCCTAAATTAAGAGAAAAGGATTATGGAGATTTCACTGGCAAGAAGAATTCTGAAATAAACTGGAAAGTCCTGAAGGGTAATTTTGAAGATAGAAAACCATTGAATGGAGAGAGTTTAGAAGATTTGAAAATTAGAACAGAAGATTTTGCAAAAAGTCTAGTTGAAAAATATGGAGAGACGGATAAGAAAATTGTTATTGTCTCACATAGCATTTTCATAAAGGTTTTTGTTGGAAACCTTATTGGTCTTAGTCTTTATGACTCTATATTTAAAATTAAAGTGGACAACTGCTCATTAATTGAATTGAAATATGAAAAAAAAGATGGATTGGGTGAATTTAAATTGATTGGCCTATTTAATAATCAAGATTTCTTAGACAGGTAGAGTAAGTTATATCTCTGGATTAGCTCAAAACCATCTGCTTCTAGGGGCTTATCAACACCAATCCCATATATTATTGAGGTGTAATCTGTTGCATCATTCTCATTCTTTTCTAATCCGCCTCCTATCCAAATTTGTCGCCTATCTTGAATTTTTGGAGTGAAAGTTAGTATTTTTTCAAAGATTGTGCTTTTATTTGCTAAATAAAGGTTATAATCTTGCTCGCTGACAAATTCTTTTATATCCTCGCCCCAATAGATGTGTGCTAAACCTGCATAATCTTCCATATCATTCCCAACAAGAAAGACTTCGTTTGGATAGTCTTTTGCAATACTATTTAGATCATTAGAGATTACTGCATTTCTACTTTCACTACTAAAATGCCAATTTCCAAAATTTGCTATTCCCGTATCAAAATCTGCTGCGTTTGTTGTGTATTTTATTTGAATTACATATGGAATCGTAACTATAATACTTAACAAAATAAATAGAGATAGTTGAATTTTAAATTGTTTTTCAGTTAGATTTTTTGGTAAATATAATAAAAAGATTGGCCAAAGAAACATTATGTATCTTACTTGGGGGTTTATCAGAAAGAATAGTGTCGCAAGGGTTAAGAAAATGACTTGCCTTTTTCTATGAACAAAAAAGTCTTTTTTGAATAGGATAAATGAGAATAGGGGAAGCATTAGCAAGAAAGAGAGGTAATTTGCCCAAGAGTTTAAGATTTGAACTACTCCTGGATAAATGCTACCATACAGAAAAACAGTTAGATTAGCCATAACATGTCTAATTGTACTATAAAGAAAAAAACCGAAAAATATTTGATCAAATATCAAAATCGGTAAAAGTCCTACTGTGACAAAAAATAAGAAAATTATAAGGTGATTTATATTTCTCCCGTAAAAGAAAGAGATAATTAAGAAGGAAAGAATGAAAAAAACTGTGTTCCAAGTTGCCCATGCAAGTCCTATAAATATTCCGGATAAAACCAAATATTTTATCTTCTCTGTTTTATCAAATTTATTCATAAAGAAAAATCCCCATAGAAAGAATAAAGCTGCGAGTTGTATAGGGCTTATCCAGGGACCCATATACCAAATTATAGGAGAAGTAATAGCCAACAAGAGAGTTCTTCGATCTTTATTGCTAATATAGTATAAACTTAGAATAATTAAGGCTAGCCAAAGCAGGTTTGTAATCTTCATTATGAGGAAACTATTGAAGATAATTAGAAAGGGTACATGAATAAAACTATATAACATGCTGTGAGAGGACCTTATATCTGCAGAGTATTTTCCTGCAAAAAATTTGGCTACGTCTGCATAATCGTGCACATCTATTCCTCCGATGTATTTCGTACAGATTGCCAAAAATGCAAGCAAGATTAAGGTAATAATCAACAATTGCTTATTAGACAATCTGTTAAATCTCATCATGATATTTTGTTAAAAATGAGTTATTTATACCTTCCTAAAATTAAATCTCTTTTTACATTTAATATATTTTTCAAAAAACTTGTAGTTACTCGAGCTATATTGAACTTGCTTTTTCTATCATCCTTCCATTTCACAGGAATTTCTTTTATTTTGAATCCTTTATTTGCAGAAAGGATGAGCATTTCGGTATCCATAAACCCCTCACTTAGATATTTTGTTTGTTTGATAATTTCATTCAAAGTTCTTTTATTTATTGCTTTAAATCCGCATTGCAAATCTTTCACGTTTAAAGAAAAGAGTACCCTGACTAATAAATTATAACAAAAAGAGATAATCCCTCTTTTTAGGCTTTTTTCAACTTCAGAGGTTTTCATTGCTCTAGAACCTATAACTAAGTCATATCCTTCACTTAATCCATTAACAAGCTTAGGAATATGTTTTAAATCGGTAGATAAATCAGCATCCATGTGCAAATAAAAGTCTGCATCTGTGGAAAACCATGCCCTTTTTATTGCTTCACTTTTGGATCTTGCAGGCAAAGACTTATAAGAAAAGATTTTTCGAGCATATTTCTTAGATAATTTATCTAATATTTTAATAGTTTCATCACTTGAACCATTCTCCCCTATTAATAAATGCCAAGAATAATCTTTCTGAGTTTTCATAAAATCAATAACTTTGTTTACGTTTTCTTCAATAATTTTTTCTTCGTTGTGTGCTGGAATAACAATCAGTAATTTCATATTTTTTGAATACAGAAAGTCTTTTAAAACTTTATCTTTTTAGAGAATAATGAATAAGGCTGTTTTTTTTGATAGGGATGGAGTGATAAATGAAAATGGGGCTTGTTTAAACAGAAAAGATAAGATTGTAATCTTGCCAGGAGTTAAAGAAGCACTTGGAAAAATAAAGGCTCTTGTTCCTCTTCTTATTGTCATCTCAAATCAGCCAATAATTGCGAGAGGATTGTCAAATGAGGAGGAAATTAAAGAGATTAATAATTGTATAAATGAAAAAATTGACAATTTGATTGACTGGTTTTATTTTTGCCCGCATCACCCAAATGCTGATTTGAACAAATATAGGGTAAATTGTGAATGCCGGAAGCCTCGTGCTGGAATGATATTTCAAGCGGCTAAGGATTATAATATCGATTTAAGCAATAGCTGGTTTGTGGGGGATATGATTAGTGATATTATCGCAGGCAAATCGGCGGGCTGTAAAACAATTTTGCTCAAGTCTCCAGATAATAACAATTTGATTGAAGGTGATAAGTCTATTAGTCTTGATGTGAAACCTGATTTTTACGCTAAAGAGATTTCTGAAGTTGTAGGATATATAGAAAGAAATGATTAAATTTATATATTGATTTATTGGTAAAATCTTGTGATGAAAAAGGCAATAATCCTTTCTGGGGGTATGGGCAGCCGTATGGGTGAGATGACTGAAAGTATACCAAAAGTAATGCTTAAATTGGCTGGAAAACCTTTACTTCAACATAACATAGAACTTCTAAAGAGATATGGGATTGAGGAAATATGTCTCAACCTGCACTATCTCCCTAAGAGCATAAAAGAATTTTTCGGAGATGGTTCCGCATATGGGTTAAAAATATATTATAACTATGAACCAGAACTTCTCGGAACCTCTGGGGCTCTTTTAGCATTTAAAAATATTTTAACTGAAAATTTCTTTGTAATTTATGGAGATGTTGTGGGAAAAGTAGATTTGGAAAAATTAGAAAGGTTCCATTTATTAAAAAAAAGTGATGCAACACTGGTAATTCATCCTTCGAGCCATCCGGAAGATAGCGATATAGTCCAAATTGATAATGATTCAAAGATAAATGGATTTATTAAAAAACCTGGCAATAGGAATTTTGGAACATTAGGAAATGCGGCTTGGTATATTTTATCACCGAAAATATTTGATTTTTTACCTGCTGGAAAATCTGATTTCATTAGGGACGTTTTTCCGAAAATGCTAGAAAATGATTTAGGACTTTATGGATATGAAACTTCTGAACTTATAGGCGATGTTGGAACACCTGAAAGATTTAAAAAAATGGAAGAGGTACTTTCAAAATGATTATTTCGAAGTCCCCCTTGAGGATGAGTTTTTTTGGTGGAGGCACAGATCTTTTTTCATTTTCTAAAAAAGAATTTGGTTGTGTGATAAGTGCTACAATAGACAAATATATTTATCTTGTGGCGCATCCGTCCTTTGCAGGTGATAATATAATAGTTTATAACAAAAGAGAAGTGGTAGATAGTGTTGAAAAAATTCAAAATACAAGGGTTAGAGAGGTAATGAAAAAAACAGGAATTACAAGTGGAATGGAAATACATTCCTTGGCAGAGGTTCCCTCTGGAACTGGTTTGGGCTCGAGCAGTGCGTTTACTGTTGGTTTATTGAATCTTCTTTATTGCCATAATGAGAAATTTGTGCCAAAGCTAAAACTTGCTGAAGAATCTTGTGAAATTGAAATAGATGTTTTAAAAGAACCAATAGGAAAACAAGACCAGTATGCGTGTGCATTTGGAGGAATCAATTTTATAAAATTTAATATTGATGGCTCTGTGGAGATAGAACCAATAAGGGCATCTAAAGAAACGTTAGACAAAATAAATAAAAGACTAATCGCCTTTTATCTAAATAAAACTAGAGATGCTGCATCTGTTTTACATGAGCAAAATCATAACATCTCTTTTGATGAGGAGAAGTTTAAAGTGATGCAACAAATGAAAGAGATTACCCTAAGAATGAAAGAGAATTTGGATAATAACAGAATTGAAGAATTTGGAGAAATGTTGCATAAAAGTTGGCTTTTGAAAAAATCTTTAGCAAGTAGTATTTCAAATAGTTATATTGATGAAGTATATGATAGAGGAATTTTGGCTGGCGCTACTGGAGGAAAAGTTCTCGGTGCTGGAGGGGGTGGATTCATATTGTTTTATTGTGAACCAGAAAAACAAGATTCTTTAAAAAAAGCGCTTTTGGAGCTAAAGGAATTCGAATTTGGATTTGACAGAGAAGGAACTCGAATAATATATGCACAATAAGATATTTAAATTGAGAAAGGCAAAGATTTTTTATGATAGATAGCTATTTGGCTGAACTTAAAGATGTCTTGGAAAAAGTAGATAAGAGTAAGATTCAAAATTTAATTGACAAAGTTATTGAAATCAGAGAGAAGGATGGAACTATTTTTATTATAGGTAATGGGGGAAGCGCTGCAAATGCTTCTCATTGGGCTTGTGATTTAAGCAAGGGAACTTTAACCGATTTTTATGATCCTTCCTATAAAAGATTAAGGGTTGTTTCACTAACTGACAATGTAGCTACTCTTACAGCTCTGACTAACGATCTTTCTTTTGACCAGGTTTTTTCACAACAACTTAGAAATCTGATAAGAAAGGGTGATTTGTTAATATCAATAACTGGCTCGGGTAAATCAAAAAATATTCTTAAAGCTATAGAATTAGCTAAGGATTTGGGAGCCTATGTTTTTTCTGTTTTAGGTTTTGATGGAGGCGAAGCAATTCATCTTTCAGATGATTCAATTGTTGTTTCATCGAGAAACTATGGGATAATTGAAGATGTTCATTTAACTATAGGGCATATATTAACAGCAAGTATAAAAAAAGATCACAATTATGTAAATTAATTTAGTTAAAATTTATCTTTAATCTGGTTGAAGAAAAAGTATTCCCTTAAGTAAATCCTATCTTTTGAAAGAAGCCAAAACAAATCACATAAAGAGTGAAAGATCATCCCTATGAAGATAAAGAAAAAATAAAGAGAAAAATAACTTAATATTGCGATTAAGGTATGAAATTCTACTGTATGAAAGATATGAAAGTCTCCTTTCTGCCTTATTCCTCTTTTCTTTTCAATTTCGTGTTTTTTGTTTAGGGCAGTGTAATAGTCTAAACATCTCAATAAAGAAAGTTTTTTTATCTTGTATGCCGCACAAAAATAATGGTCTAAATCTATTAATACCGAGGCCAAAAAAATTGTTAAGAGATACACCCAATTTAATGTTGGAATAAAAAACCAAATTATTCCTGTGAATATGGCGCCTAGAAGTATGTGCCACCTCGGAATCATCTATTCCTCCATCTTCCTTATCATATCTGCGAATGCTGGCCTTGTGATGAATACTCCTGCAGTAATACCTATTATAGAAGTTATAGCAAATCCTTTGAACAACCCTGCTCCCGCCCAATATAAAGGCAATAGTGCAACTAAAGAGGTTAGATATGCAGTCATGACAACAAATAATGCCCTTTTCATTCTTTCTTTTAGAGAGGTTTCTTTGCCTGTTCTTGCCTCATCTAAGATAACAATTTGCTGGTCTACTCCTGTACCGATTGTTGCTAAAATTCCGGCAATTGAGGGCAAATCAAGATTCCATTTTATAAGTGCTGAAACTCCTAATATAATTAACAATTCAGAGAATGAGGTGAAGAGAAGAGCAAGTGATGATTTGAATTTCTTATACCTTATAAAAATTATTACTCCAACTGCTAAAATGGCAGCTATACCTGCAAGAAAAATAAGATAAATAAACTGACTACCGAGAGCTGGAGAAATTGTATCAAGTTTTACTATATTTAATTTATAGGGTAAGCTTCCAGTAATTAATACTGTCTGAAGATGGTTCATTGAGTTTTTTGCATCCTCGAAGGCTTCCTGTTGAGTGGCTCCTTCTCCAGAACCCTGAATAGATATTTGTGTTGTTTCTCTACCTTTTAGTCCTGAGCTTATCCTCAAACTATCAACTTCGATATCATCTAAGAAAAGATAAAGATTTTCTGTTAAATATGCTCCATTTGTTTCAGGGTCAAGAGGAATAGTTGAAGTGATATTTGCATGTCTTCTCGCGGCTTCTGGACTTAGAAATATTGTAAATTGAAAACTACAGACATACCCTCCTTGGGATTGGGCACAGGAGTTTATTCCGGCGCATGTTGCATCATTTCTACAAACATCAGTGATATCTTCATTTCCTCCAACAAAGATTGTCTGATTTGCTACCTTTGCTTCGAACTTGCCTTGTTTAGATACTAAGTCTTCCAAATCTTTTGGAGTGGCTCCTGCTACTTCTATGAGCATAAACTGATTGCCTGCCAAATCGCTGACTGCTTTGATTTTTACATCAGAAATACCAAAAACGTTAAACCTGTTTTGGCTAACTTCTATCAAATCTTGTAGTTGTGAATCTGTCAATTTTTCTTCTGGCTGAACTAATGCTCTTGCTCCTCCTTGAATATCTAAACCTGTGTTTATCCTTGTTTTAGGAACATTTTGAACAACAATTTGCGGAGTCTGATTTGTAAATATAATATAGTTGTTTGTCTTTGTTCCTATGTCTATACGCTTTTCCTCTTGAGAAGGAAAAAGTGAAGAAATGATTCTTGAATAGTCTTCTAAAGAACTAACTTTTTCTCCATTCAGGGATTTTATTATTTCTCCTTGTTTCATTCCTTGCTGAAAGACTAATGAATTTGGTTCTATAGATTTTACTACAACTCCCGAGTCAAAAGTTGGTTTTATCGCCAATAGGGAAAGAACTAATACAATTATTAACAACCAAATTTTCCAAGTTAATTTCATCCTAGTTTCTTAACCTCCGCGTACCATTTTAGTATTGATGCGTTCGTAATCCATGTATTAAAGATATCGAAACCTAAGCCGATAAGAAGAATTGTGAAAATCTGTCTTAGGACATCTGAAAATGTATAAATAATTATCAAAGCTACAAGAACTGCGGCGATAGAAGTTAAAGTCATAGTCATTCCTGTTTTAAATGCATCATATATTCTTTTATTTAGAGACTCTCCTTTCTTTCTAATAACTCTAGTTGTTAGGAGAACGTCTGTATCTACAGAATAACCTATAAGCATCAGAATTGCAACTATCCCTCCTGTAGAAATACTTATTCCGAAGAGATCTACAACTGTAATGGTCATTATAATATCTGCAAAGGCAGAAATTATTACTGCAAGACTTGGAATTGGTGTACGGAAGATTATGAAAACAACTATCGCCATAAATAAGAATGCAAGAAGAATGGCCGTTCTAAGTTGTTTATAAAATCCAGAAGAAATTGATGAACCTGTAAATTCTATAGAAGAATTATCCACATTTAGGGAATAACCGAGATATTTTTCAAGAGCAGGTTTTATTTCTTCGGGAGTTGATGCTGTTTCTATGAAGAAGGCTTGTTGTTTCCCTGTTCTTATATTTGATATCCCTCTAATCATTATGTCCGGAAAATCTTTCTTCAGATTTTCTCCTAAAATCTTAATATCTACTGAATCGTCAAAGACTGTTATTGTTGTTCCCCCGGTTAGAGAAACATCTTTGTAAATTATATCTCCATTTAGAGATATGAAATATCCAAGATAGATTATGGAGAAAGCAAGAGCTAAAATCGGAAGGATAAGAAGTTTCTTATATATTTTATCGTGCCAGTTTCTTTTTGATTCTTCCATTCTTTTATAGGTAAAGGAGGGTTTTTAATATTAATTAAATGCGCAAGCCGGGAATCGAACCCGGACCATCGCCTTGGAAGGGCGAAATCATAACCATTAGACCACTCGCGCTTGATTAAACTATTTTTAGAATGGTTTTAAAGATTTGCTTTTTATAAAACGCCCGAGACAGGATTTGAACCTGCGACCCTCACATTTCTTCATATTTAGGAGTGTGATGCTCTATCCAGGCTGAGCTACCCGGGCATGCGGGGACTAGGATTCGAACCTAGGTAGGCACTAAGCACACTGGATCTTGAGTCCAGCCCGTTTGACCACTCCGGCACCCCCGCATGTAAAAATCAGAATAAAGAGAGTTTTAAAGGTTATCATTTAATTGGCTTGAATTATCTGTCTTACTTCAAACACTGCCTTGTTCAAATCGTCGTTTATAACAATATGTTTAAAAAACTTTGATTTTACAATCTCTTTTCCTGCTTCCTCTAACCTTTGAGCAATATCAGACTTATTTTTATCCCCTCGTTTGTTAATTCTCTTTCCCAGTTCTTCTAGTGAAGGTGGAAGAATAAAAATTTCTATGCTTTCTGGAAATATTTCTTTTATTGTTTCGGCCCCTCTTAAATCTATTGCAAAAAGAATTTCTTTTCCAGTACTGAGTAATTTTTCAACAGCCTCTTTTGAGCTCCCGTATAAATTTCCATATACTTCTGCATACTCAAACATTTTTTTCGAAGAGACTTTTTCTAAAAAAGATTCTTTTGAAATAAAATGGTAATCTTTGCCATCTATTTCGTTTTCTCTTTTTTTTCTTGTTGTGTATGTGATAACTCTTGCAAGATCAGAAGGTAATTTTAAAATTTCTTCAAAGATTGTTGTCTTGCCTGCACCAGAGGGTCCAGTTATGATAAAAATTTTAGCCTTGCTTCTTAACTTGGCCAAAATAAAGTTTGTTTCTTCAGAGATAGTCAATTCAGAACTATCTATAACTAATGCAGAGGAATAATTTTCTTCGTCGTTGTAAGTAAAATTAAATATATTTTCTCCCCATTTTTGCTCATCTTCTTCTCGTCCAATTAATATGTTTTTTATCTCGGATAGGTTTTTTTCTGGATAGGCTTCTCTTGCCCTAGTTGCGCGCACTTCTAAATTAGCTTTAACAAAAACTAGTAGAACGTCTGAAAAGCCTGCTGAGTTTAACTTTGCAAACCTTGAATCCAAAATTACTTTTCCCTTTTTTAAAAGATCTCTTGCTTCATTGTTTACCTCAAGAATGTCCTCTTTTGTGACAATTTCTTTATAATACTCTTCAAAAGTCAAATGCGAATTAGTCTTATTCCTCCAAAGGGCATATCTTTCTCTCAGAAGGTCTCCTATTGAATGTACTTTCCAACCAGGAAGGTGTTTGAGGAGTTCATTTATTAATGCACTTTTTCCTGATTTGGGAAGACCAGCTATTGCAATTGACTTATACATTTGAAAATTGGGTATGAAAAATATTTAACCTTATCTATAGTGAGGGTGGGGATTAGAAAGCTTTTTAAATACGTAATATCACAGATTTCTGAAGACGGTCATAGCGGTGAGGAAATACCTGTTCCCTTTCCGAACACAGAAGTCAAGCTTGCCGCGTTTTGTGCTTTAGTCTCCTACAAGAGGCGAACCACGGATGCTGTCTTCATCTTTTTATACTTCAGTTAGTTCTAATTTTAATGAAAAAAGAATTGTCTAAAACGGAAGCGAGGAAAAAAATTGAGGATTATTTTAAGCAAGATAATTTAAACAATAGTCAGACGAGAAAAATAAAAAGACTATCTATGAAATATAAGATTCGTCTTGGTGACTATAGGAAAAGATTTTGTAAGAAATGCCTACTTGATTTAAAAGATGGCAAGATTAGAATTGATAAATTTTATAAGATTGCTGAATGTAAATGTGGATTTAAGAATAGGTTTAAGATTTCTTAAATTTGCTAATCTCTGGAAGCATCTCTGCGTGTCCTAAGAATGTTGCTCTGCAACAATATCTTTTTAACTTTAAATCGTCGAGAACTCTTCCAGGCTCTTCACCTGCTTCTGTCCTTTTCTTGTATTCTTCCCAAAGCTGAGCTATTGGTTTCCCACAACTAAAACATCTAACTGGTATAATCATATTAATTATTTGAAAGATGTGTTTTTAAAGCTTTTGTTGGGAAGGCTTTGTCCGGAATAGATTTT